>CADAPR010000081.1 GCA_902789785.1 uncultured Lachnospiraceae bacterium | reverse complement strand
GCTCGGCTCGACAAACTCAACCTTGGTTGTTGGTTCAGCCTTAACCCCAGGTGTACTACTAATTTTTTCTTTATAATCACATCTGGTACACTCACCATTTTTCATGTTATGACCAAGTTTTTCAGATTCTTCAGTGTATGACTCACCGCAACCACAGGTATATGTCTTAATTCCAGATTCTGTACAAGTAGCTGTATTGCTTGACAACGTAAAATCATGTATATGTTCCGGAACTACCAAAAGTTCGTATCCGCATCTTTTGCAAACATTCGAATCGTTGTAGTCATGACCTAATGCTTCTATAGGCTCATCATATGAATCACCGCAGCTGCATGTATATGTCATAACTCCTTCAGTTAAGCAGCCTGCCTGCTTGGTCACTTTACCTGTATATACATGAACATGATCATCCTTTAGCTTAGGGATCTCTTCACTGTATGTATCACCGCATCTTTCACATGTGTATGTTCTTAAGCCGGCTTTCTTTGTTGTAGGCTCCTTTGTAACCTCACTTGTATACTTATGTCCTAGAGCCTCTTCGGTTATAGTCTCTGTCTTGCCGCAGATCTGACATGTTCTTATAAGCTCTCCGTCATGTTCACAGTCGGCATGATCTCCCTTCCAGTCTCCGAATTCATGCGTGTTACATACAACCTTTACTGAAAGTTCCATAGAAAGCGGTTCATAACTTGCAGGCTCTTTGCAATAAATTGCCTTGCACTTTATATTGCCTGTCTTCTTGGGTGCAACATATGATGAATCCTCCCATACAAATCCATCAGGAAGTACTACTGTTGTAAGCTCAGCTCCGGCATCTATGGTAAGATTCTTTGGCATATTGATTGTAGACGCATCAACAGTTGCTTTTGCAACATTTATCGGAACGGTTATAGTTATCTCGTTGTACCTGCTGTTGTCAGGATTGTAAATAACGCTGTATCCTTCGTTTTCCACAGCAGGTATGATGCTCTTATCTACCCAAGCAAATCCATCGGGCAGCTCGATCTTCTCAAGAGTCTGATCCGGTGAATATGTCACATTGATCTCAGGTATAGAAATCTTTGAAAGAGCTATATCAGCCTTTATTACATTTACCTTACACGTTACTGTATTGGTGGTATTCTCCGTTCTCTTAGCTGAAATAGTCACACTTCCGGGCTTTATACCCGTAATGACGCCATTGCCGTCTACTTTTGCAATTCTTTCATCCGAGCTTGTATATGTGATAGCCGCATCATTGTTCTGTCCACCGTTTATAAGAGAGACTAAAACAGCATTCTGGTCTACCGGAAGATTCTTTACTTCATCAACATTCAGACTGAGAACATCCGTGGCATTCGGCTTAATGCATCGCCCTTTAGGCATATTTTCGTAAACAGGTATCTTGAACACAAAAGTATTATTCATAAGCCCTGCGTTCTTATATGCACTGTATGTAGTATAACTCTCACTGTACGGAGCAGATATGTTCTGCATATACTGGTGCGTATACAATGTCTTATCTGAAGCATCTACATCAAACTTCTGAAGATACAGAGTATCCTGACCTCTAAGAACATAATTATTCGCTATTATGGATGCACCGCCTGAAAGAGATTTCTCTCTTGTATTCCATCCTTTTTCCTTAGCAAAGCCCAGTCCGTTTGAATATATTTTCTCTTTAGTTGAACCATTTGCTCTGATATTAAAATAGTTATAGTATCCCTCAAAGCCGCTGTATCTTCCTGATATTAAAGGAGACGTCCCCGCTGTCCCCTGTTCCTGTCTGACTCTTGAAGCGAGCGCTATAGGGCTCATATTCAGAGAGGCGCCTATTTCTACAAATGTCTGTGCGTAACTCTTGCTGCTTCCGTCATAACCACCGGACATAAAAGTGCCGTTAAGTATCTTCTGCACTGCTTCTACAGAATGACTCGACTCATTGTATGTCTCCTGTTCAAACATGAATATCCTGTCTTCTGTAAGAAAGTTTCTCGGATCCATGTAGTAGGCGATTATTCCCTGTGTTGCTACGTACCATCCCGCCGTACCCGCAGATGGAGCCGCTTTGTAGCTCGAATCTGCACTCTTATGTATCAGACTTCGTTCATTGATTGATTCCTGATAAAGGACAGTATTCCAGTCCAGGCCCACATTCTGCCTTACAAATATCCAGTTCGGATGCTTCTTTTTCAGTTCATATAAAGCATCCCTATATGCTTTGGGAAACTGTTCGATATCCGAGCAGTCTGTTTCTTTTCTTATGGCTTCTCTCGAAGTGGTAGTGATATATTTATCCTCCCATTCAAGGAATCTCTCATCAGCGCATGCAACGAATTCTCTTTCAGCATAGCCTGTAATCACTCCGCCTGCATAGCTGTAGCCTACCTTGTACCAGACATTTCTCCCTTCATCAACATCCACGCTGATAATGGAAACGCTCTGTCCGGATGCGAGTGCAACGACATCTTCGCTGTACGGATCGGCTTTACTCTTAAGGATATACGAATCCTTAAGGTATATGGCAGCCGCTATGTTTCTTTCAGACGCTATCTTTTCAAGAGCAGCTCTTGCACCATCAACATCCGATATGACATAGTTTGATTCCTTTACTGCCGCAGCATATGATGTCATCGGTACACTTAATCCGAGCATTGCCGCAAGGATCATTGCCGTTATTCTTTTTGCTGCTTTTCCGATAATGGTTTTTTTCATTCTTTTCCCCCGTAATACTCCCAAAACCAATCTGCAAATCTCTCAAGTCCCTCCTCGATAGTCGTGGAAGGCTTAAAATCAAAATCTCTCATAAGCTCAGTAACATCCGCATATGTCCTTAAGACATCTCCGGCCTGCATGGGCAAGAATTCCTTCTTTGCCTCCATGCCGAGCTTTTTTTCAAGAACTGCCACAAAATCCATGAGTTTTTCAGGCTTGTTGTTTCCTATGTTGTAGATCTTGTAGGCTGCTCCCAGGTCATCCTCCTTGGGAGGATTGCACAGTATGTTAAAGACTCCCGTCACTATGTCATCAACATATGTGAAGTCTCTTTCCATGTTTCCGTGATTATATATCTGAATAGGCTCGCCTGCTTTCATCTTTAGAGCGAACTTATATGCTGCCATATCGGGTCTTCCCATGGGACCGTATACCGTAAAGAATCTTAATCCGGTAGTCTTCATCCCGTACAGCTTGCTGTAGCTGTATGCCATGAGCTCATTGGCCTTCTTTGTAGCGGCATAAAGACTCACGGGTCTGTCCACCTTGTCATCCGTACTGAACGGTATCTTGTCATTGCCTCCGTAAACAGAACTTGATGATGCATACACAAGATGCGTCACAGGAAAATGCCTGCAGCACTCAAGTATGTTTGCAAATCCTACCAGATTCGAATTTATATAGGCATCAGGATTTTCTATGCTGTATCTTACGCCTGCCTGAGCTGCGAGATTGACTACCACATCGGGATGATAGCTTTCAAAGATCCCAGTCAGCTTTTCCTTGTCTGATATATCTACCTTGATAAACGTAAATTTCTCTCTATCCTTAAGGAAGCTTAATCTGTGTTCCTTTAAGCTCACATCATAGTAATCATTCATATTGTCAATACCGATAACGCTTGCACCCGCATCTAATATCCTCTTTGAAAGATGATATCCGATAAATCCGGCTGCTCCTGTTACAAGATATCTGTATTCTTTGTTAAACTGCTGCATTTTTTCTACCTGTTCCTTTGACTGATTTACATAATATTCCACACTCAATATAACATGTTTGTTTACATAAATCTACAATAAGATGAAATTTTAAAGGAATTTTAAGATTTTTGTACAAAAAAAGATCCTGCAGATATGCAGGACCTGTCTGTTTCATTATTCTTCTATATGCTCCATACCGATCTGGATAATGGATTTTACATGCTCATCAGCGATCGCATATATGATAGACTTTCCGTCTCTTCGGCTCTTTACAAGCTTGCTCTGCTTAAGTATCTTAAGCTGATGCGAGATGGCCGACTGCGTCATATTGAGTGTCTCGGCAAGCTCGCCTACGTTCATCTCGCTGTCGCAAAGAACAAACAGTATCTTTATTCGTGTGGAATCGCCGAATATCTTAAACAGCTCGGCCAGATCGTATAATTCATTCTCGTATCTTTCGCAGTTCATATAACCCTCTCTCATACCCTCGTTGTCGTTTACAGATATATACTACCACAGATCAGAGCCTTTTAACAAACAAAGCTCTTATCGCATTGAGTACTGCGATCACCATTACGCCTACATCCGCAAATATCGCAACCCACATATTTGCGACACCGACAGCTCCCAGAAGAAGACAGATGAGCTTGACTCCTATTGCAAAGAATGTGTTCTCATATACGATACGCATGCACTTTCTTGCTATCTTTATCGCCTTAGATATCTTGACGGGATCATCATCCATGAGCACGATATCGGCAGCTTCTATAGCCGCATCAGAGCCGAGCGCTCCCATGGCGATGCCAAGATCCGCTCTGGTAAGTACGGGGGCATCATTGATGCCGTCTCCGACAAATACAAGTTTCTTTTTGCCTCTGTTTACTGAAAGAAGCTCTTCAACCTTGCTTACCTTATCTGCGGGCAGCAATTCGCTGTATACCTTGCCAACTCCAAGTTTTGAGGCAACATCGTCTGCGACTTCCTTTCTGTCTCCCGTCAGCATGACTGTATCGCTTATCCCTATATCCTTAAGCGCTTTTATCGCTTTAAAGGCGTTCTCTTTAATGACATCTGCTATGACTATGCATCCTGCGTATTCATTATCGACAGCGACGTAGACAAGAGTTCCTATTGTCCTTGGCGTGGCTGTAACGATACCGATCTGCTTCATCAGCTTCTCATTGCCTACAGAAAGTATGTGACCGTCAACTTTTGCATTTATTCCGTGACCGCTAATCTCTTCAATATCAGTGATCCTTGTTCTGTCTATCTCTTTTCCATATGCTTTTTTAAGGCTTATGCTTATAGGGTGTGTAGAATCTATCTCTGCGCAGGCAGCATATTCGACAAGCTTTTCTTTCGAGATGAAGCTTTCCTTGTCAGGGATTACTTCAACTACCTCGAAAACACCCTTTGTCATTGTTCCGGTCTTGTCAAATACAACAGTCCCTGCCTGAGACATAGCCTCTAAATAGTTGGATCCTTTTATCAATACACCGGCATTGCTCGCACCGCCGATACCTGCAAAGAAACTGAGCGGTATGCTTATCACCAGCGCGCACGGACAGCTTATTACAAGGAATGTAAGGGCTCTGTATATCCATTTGCCCCATTCTGCATCATTCCCGATGATAAGAGAAATCACAGGGGAAATAAGAGCAAGAGCAAGAGCCGCATAGCAGACGGCAGGTGTATAGTATCTTGCAAATTTGGATATGAAATTCTCAGACTGCGATTTCCTTGATGCGGCATTCTCTACCAGATCAAGGATCTTTGAAGCTGTAGATTCTCCAAATTCCTTTTGAGTCCTTATCTTTAGAACTCCGCTCATATTTATGCAGCCCGATATTACCTGATCTCCAACCTCCACATCTTTCGGGATGCTCTCACCCGTAAGAGCAGCAGTATTGAGAGCACTGCTTCCCTGTGTGACAACTCCGTCAATGGGTACTTTCTCTCCCGGGCGTACCACTATCTCTGTTCCGATCGCAACTTCATCGGGATCGACCTGTTCAAGCTTTCCGTCGACCTCTATGTTGGCATAATCGGGTCTGATATCCATAAGGTTGGATATGTTTTTTCTGCTCTTTCCGACAGCGATGCTCTGAAAGAGCTCGCCTATCTGATAAAACAGCATTACCGCGACAGCTTCGGTATAATCCCCGCTGTATGCAAGCGCTACAGCGATGGCGCCAAGTGTTGCGACCGCCATAAGGAAATTCTCGTCAAATACCTGTCTGTTTCTTATTCCCTTAAATGCCTTTTTTAAGATATCTGCTCCGACTGTCAGGTAGGGAATCATATACAGGATAAACAGGATGACTTTTCCCAGCCCGAATTTGCCGATACAAAAGCTCTCATAATCGATCCAAAGCTCTGAAACCTTTATAAGTACTATCAGTACGATCGCGATTATTATCTTTGTTAAAGCTCTTTTTTGTTTCTTGTTCATATGAATTAATCAAGATCAGATATAGATCTCACAGTCATCTTCAACCTTTTTGCAGTTTGAAAGCACCTGTTTCATGATACCTTTGTGGTCTGCTCCGTCTTCAAACTCAACTTCCATCTTAAGAGTCATGAAATTAACAACGGCATTGATAACACCTTCGGTCTTTTTTGCCGCTTCTTCCATCTTGTTAGCACAGTTTGCACAATCAACTTCGATATCATACTTCTTTTTCATTGTTTATATCCTTTCCTCTCAAAGTAAATCTTTTTGTTTAAACATATGAGCAATCATTCATATGTTGATTACATTATAACGCTTGTACATGATATGTCAAGCGCTTAAATGATTATTTTTTCGATATGTCAGCAACAGATCCTCTTTCCTTGAAAGTACAGGGTATCCGGCATATATTGTCCTGTATCTTTATGTCGCATTCAATGTTCTCAAGTTTTGATATGAGAATCTTTGCTGCAGCATCACCGAGTTTGTGCAGCGGAAGCGCCATAGTCGTAAGTCCGGGCATAAGATAATCAGCAAGTATCTGATCATCGTAGCCTACGATGGAAAGATCCTTCCCTATCTCAATGCCGTTATCCTTTGCATATTCATAAACGCCTCCTGCCATGCGATCTGCCATGACAAACATTGCAGTGATGCCTTTATCAGCCAAAAGCTTTGCAGCCTCATAGCCTTCCTTCTTTCCCCACAGCGCATAGCATACCCTGTCAGCTCTCTGTTCTATGCCGTTCTCCTGCAGGGCTTTTAATGCGCCTTTAAGCCTTAATCGCGTATGCATGTTGTCTTCTCTATATCATTACAACAGGTATCCCAAGATCTGACGGGATCTTTTTTACCTCTCTGGCATGTACCGCAATATAGATGATCCCGTCTACCATGACTGACTTTAATTCTTCGAGTGTCTGATCCAAAAGCTCATCTATCATATCCTCGTTATTGAACCATTTGTCGGCCCAGCGGGAATAAAGGCGCATATTGGTCAAAACAGTCTTATATCCGTACTGCTCGATATGTCTTGTTATTCCCTCAACGATATTGGGAACAGTAAACTGCGAAAGATCTTCAGCTATTATACCGATCGTTCCGGTCTTTCTGCTCCTTAAGCCCTTTGCTACCTTGTTGGGCTTGTAGCAGAGTCTTTCGACTGCTTCTATTATCTTGTTGCGAGTATCCTCTCCGGCTTTGTTCTTGCCGTTTAATACATTTGATACCGTTGCAATGGATACGTTGCATTCCCTTGCTATATCTTTTATAGTGACCATGTTTACTCCTAATCTGATGCGGATCAGCTTTTAAATAAAAATCCCAGGCTGATTATTTTACCAGTATTTTACCAAATCTTAACCGCTTTTTAAAGATATTGACAAAGAACGCCACACGAAACTAAAATTTCGCATGGCGCCCATCTAAAAAGCTTATCCGTCAGTCTTATGCTGCCCATTGCTTCTGCACAGATTCCCTCAATAGTTTATTAATCCTTCAATTAAGAGCCATCCGGCATGTAGTCAAAAACACCGTATCAATACCTGTGCAGAAACATATAGACAGTTAATCGTTTAACTTTCTATATTATACTATTTCGTGCTTTTTGTGTCAATTTTCTTTATCCACTTCCTGCTCCTAAGTCTTAAGAAGGACCACAGGGTCTTTACTATCTGATCAGACTTAAGACATATGTATATAAGAAACGGCGACCATTTCATGTAAAAGCCTGCGAATATTCCCAAAGGGATCGCAAGGACCCATAAAAAGACATTGTCTGCGACCATGAGTATCTTGGTATCTCCGCCGCCTCGCAACACACCTTTTGTCATTATGCTGTTCGTGCCCTGAAATACTATGATAAGGCATATGGCATTCATGAGCTGGCTGGCTATCCTAACGGTTTCGGGACTGACATTTTTGTAATACCCTATGATCGATCCGCTGAAGATAAAGACAAATCCGGCTGAAATACAGCCAAGCACAAGACCGAGTCCAAAGAAATGATATCCCTGTCTCATTGTCTTTTCTCTGTTTCCTTCACCAAGTGTAATCCCCGTTACTATGGCTCCGGCCTGGCTGACACCGCTTATGACAACAGAGCTTAGCTGCTGGGTGACACTGGTTATCGCATTTGCGGCAACAAATGTCGATCCGAGATGACCTATGACCATGGCTACAGAATTATTTCCGATCGCAAGGATCGCATCGCTGATAAGCACCGGTATGCTGATACGTATATATTCCCCCAGCAAAGTTCTTGTCTGCATCAAAAAATCCTTTAATCTAAACAGTATCTTCTTATCAATAAAGAGCAGATAGCCCATGATGAATATCAGTTCAAAGACTCTTGAAAGAAGTGTACCGAGAGCAGCCCCCGCAACTTCCATCCTCGGAGCACCGAACTTACCGAATATCAGTATATAATTCATGGAAAGATTGACAAAGAATGCACCTATGGATACGACAAGAGGCAGTACTACCTGACCAACGCTCCTAAGAACGATCGTTGTGACAAGAGATATCCCGACAAAGTAATAGGTAACGATCGAGTATCTGAAATATCTTACACCGTATGAGATGATGGATGCATCATCGGTATATGTTCTCATGATCATATCAGGGATAAAAAGAGTCGCTAGTGCAAAGACAGTGGCAAGAACGATTGTAAGCCTTAACATAAGGCATACCGTCTGCTTTAAAGCTCTTGAAGCAGCTTCTGCATCAGTTTCATCCTTTGCGGAATTTTTCATTCCCCAGTATCTTGATACGAGCACAGAAGCACCCATGCCAAGACCCATGCAGAAGATCTGATATATGCTTATGAACGAATTGGCAAGTGAAGTGGCTGACAAAGGATCGTCTCCCAAACTTCCCACCATCATGGTATCCAGCATGTTTACGCCTATGGTGATCAGGCTCTGAGCCGCTATGGGCAGAGCTAACGAGAATACCCTCTTATAAAATTGAAAGACTTCCTTTTTATCCATACAAGCGATGATACCATAATAAACATCTTTCGTATAGTTCTTGACAGGATATGGCTCGCGATTTAAAATGAATCTAGTTTCATTTTTTATTTTTGTAAGGATAATCATGCCAAAGGTTTCTGAAGAATACATCGAAAACAAGAAAAGATTCATCGTGGACTGTGCCTACAAGGTATGCCTTAAAAAGCCTGTAGAGATGGTCACCATGATGGATGTGATCGAGCAGACAGGCCTCTCTCAGGGCGGGATCTACCGCTTCTATAAGGATCTTGATGAGATCCTGGCCGATATGATCACAGACATGCGAAAAGATTACAATTTCATCGATAAGATCGACGAAGCTTTAAACTCAAACGGCAGTGATGCTTCGTTTGAAAAAACGGTTCATGCCATATGCGATATCCTGTCAGACATAATGGAAAAACATCTTCTCGACATACAAAAGATAAATTTCGATCTTACGGTCCTTGCCATAAATGAGCCGGATCGCGCCGAAAAGATAATAGGTCAGACCAGGGGGAGAAGCAATTTTGAATACCTCGGCAGTGTAATACTGCCGCTGCTTACAAAAGCCTGCGACCAAAAAGATCTGACTCCCGTACGTCGGCCTGATGATATCATAAGATTCATATCTGCAGCATATGTAGGCATAGAAACTGACTGCATACTTTCTGCCTGCTACGGAAAGGCTCCAATAAATACAAAATGTGAGCCCCGTCCAATGTTTGATACACTTGCATCAACCATCATCTTGCTGTTTGGAGGAAAAGAGAATGAATAATAAAACACCAAGTCCCACCGGCGAATACGGCGTAGGAACATTTACTTATACTGTATATAACGATAGAGACGAGGTTATGGAGATCGGTAAAGGGACTAAAAGAAGCATTACCGCCAGGGTTTACTATCCAGTGCTTAAGGAGAGTTGCGTCGGCTGTTCAAAGCCTGTCTGTCTTTCCGAAAATATGATAAAAGGTTTAAAAAGCGCCTTTAAGGTGGCTCCGAACTTTAAGAAAGATCCTACAGGCAATATTTCAGAGTGCTACCTAAACGCGCCGAGAATCGAGGATAAGAAATTCCCTCTTGTTATGTTTAATCACGGATACAACTCTTACAGGGAAGGAAACTCATTTCTTTGTATCGAACTTGCCTCACACGGATATGCAGTAATCAGTGTAGCCCATACTTATGAGGGCTTATGTACCGAGTTTGATGACGGCTCTTTTGTTTTCTTTGACAAGACAATAACTGGGAAGATGTACGATCCTATGATAGGCGGAATGATCGCTATGTTAAAGCTTATAAAAGCCAAGGGCAGCAATGAAGAGCTTGCAAAGAAATTTGATGAGGCGCAGCGCAAATACTGCAGATTTTTGATGAACAGACTTCCTGAATGGATAAAGGATAATGAAGCCGCACTTAAATATGCCAAAGATAATCTGTCTGATCTTATCGATTTCACTAAAGGTGTGGGAGTATCCGGACACTCATTTGGCGGAAATGTCGCATATGCTCTGTGCGCCAAAAATCCGGATTTTACCTGCGGGATAAATATCGATGGCGCACTCTTTGGTGATTACTCGGATGTCACCCAGACTAAACCGTTTATGCAGCTTAGTTGTTCTGACAACGAAAACGTGGTATCAAGAGTATACCTGCGTCACACAAAACCTGTTTACAAGGTACTTGTCAAAGAGATGAAACATATGGGCTTTTCAGATGCAAAGCATCTGATCCCGATAAGATCCATAGTCGGAAAACTTGATGCTGATGTTGCCCATAGAATCGTTTGCAAATGTCATCTGGAGTTCTTTGACACATTCCTAAAAGGCTTAAAAGATGAACCTGATCTCCCTAATGATGAAAATGCAACATCTTCAGAATTTGATCCTGATATAGCATAGAGGTAAAAATGGATTCACAAAGAAATTATGTATTTACGGAAAGGGCTCACTATATGTGTCCCAACATGATCTTCGGGATCATGGCAGCAATTAACAAAAAATTCGATCTTGAGCTGATAGAAAGAGGCATATCTGCCCTTATGAATGCTCACCCGTTTCTTAAAAGCCTTATCGCGGATGAAGAGAGAACAGGCAAGCTTTACTACGAACTTAGGGAAGGACTCGATATTCCTTTAACAGTCATGAATGATCCGGATAACTGGGCCAAAGACTATGAAGAGATATCTCTTAAGGGATGGAATGTACATACACAATCCCTTTTAAAGGTTCTTGTATATCCCGGCAATGACAATTTCAGAATAATGTTTATTTCTCATCATCTTTTATGCGACGGTCGCGGCCTGCTTCAGCTCATCCAGGAGTTCTGCGAGTTCTATGACTCTGGCAAAGAACCTGCATTCACAAACGAATGTCTGATAAGAAGTCTTTTTGATCTTCCTGATAACAGTGATCTGCCGTTTATCAGCAAAGTGATCATAAACTATGCAAATAAAAAGTGGAGGAAAGAAAATAAAAAAGTAACTTATGATGAATACCTCAGATTTGAGAAAGACTATATAAGTAAAAACAGGATCAAACGCAGTATCTATTCTGCATGTGATGATGAATTAGAAAAGATCACAGACAAATGCAGACAGAATGGTATATCTGTAAACGAATGGCTGATCTCAAAGATGATGATTGAAGACCGGGTAAATAAAGTTGTTATCGCTGCTGATATCAGAGATAAAGTAAAATGCTTCAATCCCGGTGCAATGGGAAATTACGCCACCGCTTTCAGTGTTGTGATAAAAAAGAAATACGACTCACAGCTTTGTCTTGCAAAGCTTGTCTCATCAGAAGTTAAAAAAATATGTACACAGCCTCAAAAGGAAATGTTAGTCCTTTCATGCTATACACACATGGATCCTGAACTCATCGATGCTGTTGCCATCTCGTCTCTTTCTGATCATGCAAGTGACGCAGCAAGATTTGTCGGCAGGAACATGTTCGGATATTTTTCAAAAAACGGATACTGTATAACCAATCTCGGAAAGATAAAGAGTGATGTGATCTTAGAGGCTTTTTTCATACCTCCTGCTTCACCTGCCAATAAAAAGGCCTGGGGTGTGCTTACAGTAAATGACAGGATGATGATATGTGAGGCAGCTGCAGACTAGATCTCTACCTTGTTTCTTCCTTTTCCCTTACCAACGTAGAGTTTCTCATCGGCACGCTGTATCCACTTATCAACAGACTCGTTTTCTTCTCTTACGGCGCCACCTATAGTGATCGTAGCGCGGATCTCTTTTCCCTCAAATGAAAGATCTTCGTTTTCAACTTGTTTGCGCAGATTCTCAAGTACCTTGCGTCCTGTATCAGTATCCCCTTTTGCAAGGAAGAGGAATTCCTCTCCTCCCCATCTGCAGATATCCGCTGAATCAAGTCCTTCCTTCAGTATCCGGGCGATCGTTTTTAAGACATGATCTCCGCAGTTATGTCCGTAGTTATCATTTATATTCTTAAACAGATCTATATCGGCAATTGCTAAGAAACGTTCACTGCCCTTCTCACTGTTTAGTATCTCCATCATGTAATGGCGGTTATATAATCCTGTAAGCTTATCTATATGAGCTATTTCCCTTAACTTTTCCTCTGACTGTATGATCAGCTTTATCAGCCAGTTCGTATAGAATATCAAAAAGGCGAACACCACGATCGAATTCATAAGCCAGAAGATACTCGCTACTTTTTCATCTCTTTCATAGACAGGTCCGAAATACGAAACATAGCCTGT
>CADAPR010000080.1 GCA_902789785.1 uncultured Lachnospiraceae bacterium | reverse complement strand
CTGTTTACGACAGATCTTGTCGGAAGGATAGGCTCCAACGAATTTGTCGTATTCATGAGGGATATATCTCAGATAAAAGATATCGAGAAAAAGATCAAGGATATCCAGAACATCATCTCTGATACATATATCGGTGAAGGGACAAGACACAAGTGCACGGTAAGCATAGGCGCATCTCTCTTCCCGAGAGACGGTTCATCCTACAGCGAACTGTTTGAGAAAGCCGAAAAGGCACTCGACCTTGCAAGGAGCAAGGGACCGAATCATTACGACATCTATAACAGCATCAAGGAGAATGTCTATTCAGTGCTTGCCGATGAGATAAGGGCAAGAAACAGCAGGATAGCGGAAACGAGTTCATCAAGGACTCATCCTTCTGATTCGCTGATAGAAAGAGCATTCAAGCTCATCGAGGAGAGCAAGGATACAGACAGTGCCATAAATCTTTTGATCAGACAGATAGTACGTCAGATGGGTATCGATGCGATACTGATCTGGGAGAAGATAGAAGGAACTGCGGCCCTTAGAAATCTCTATCACTGCGGCTTTGACGAAGACACCATATCCGAAGGCTCTATCTGTGAATACAGTGAAGTCCAGTGGAATGAAGCCATGCGTGCATTTGAAGAAGGCGACGGCATCGTAGTGAATGGGAACATAGATGATGCAAAGGATGAAATATCGCGTCTTTTTATGATCACATACGGAATAGAGAGTCTAGCCGGGTGTGCTTTCTATGACAAGGGCAGCTTTGTCGGAGTCATGGAGTTCATTGATTTTGGAAGCGAGAGAAAGTGGACCGATGATGAACTCAAGAACATAAGAAATATAGCCAATGTCGTTTCTTCATATCTTTTAAAGATGAAAGCCTATGAGAGAGCAACGGCGACAGTTGAGAGACTGGCAGGCTATGACAATGTGACGGGGCTTTACAAATACGAGAGATTCCTTGAACATGCAGGCGAATACATAGCAAATGCCGAACACGGCAATTATGCGATAATCTATCTTGATGTATTCAACTTCAAATTTGTAAACGATACATACGGATACGAGACAGGCGACAAGGTATTAAAAGAGATAGCCCAGGCCGTGCAGTCATATTCTGAAAACATAGTCCTTGCAAGCAGAGTGTTCTCAGACAATATCGTTGCACTTGCAAAACTCGGAAGCAGAGATGAAGAGACATTCAAGAGAGGCCTTGAGGAAGCGATAACAAAGCAGACTTCGATCCTTGCAAAGAGATTTTTAAACAGCTCTATAAAGGTCGGTGTAGGTGTTTCGATGTTTACGATAAGCGGAGCACCGATCATGCTAAACAACATAATCTCAAATGCCAACATGGCCAGAAAGAGGACAAAGCTTCCCGGAATGCCGAATCTCATGTTCTATGATGAGAACATGGGCAATGCCGCAATGAACGAGGTGGCATATTCAAACGATATGGAAAAGGCGTTTGAAAACAGGGAGTTTGTTGTATACATGCAGCCAAGAGTTCTTCTTGCAAACGATGAGATAAAGGGAGCTGAAGCTCTTGTCAGATGGAAGAAGAAGGACGGCAGCATAATCTATCCCAATGACTTCATTCCCGTATTTGAAAGAAACAAGTCTGTCACGCAGCTTGATTTCTATGTATACGAGGAAGTATGCAGATATCTTAAGGAGAGACTTGAAAGCGGCAAGAAGACCGTTGCCATCTCCGTGAACGTATCACGTGTACATCTGTATTCGATAGATGAATTCATAACAAAGATAAAAGGGCTTTTGGTCAAGTACAACATACCGCCCAAGTATCTAGAGTTTGAGCTTACCGAGACATCCTTTACCGACAAGGTTGATGACAGCATCACACTCTTGTCAAGACTCAGAAAGCTTGGCGTAAAGGTATCGCTAGATGATTTCGGATCCGGTTATTCATCACTGAACGTTCTTACAAAGCTTCCTCTTGATATCTTAAAGATAGACAAGGAGTTCTTAAGAGACTTTGAGAACGATTCGGAGGAAAAGATCGTTATACCTTCCGTTATCGAGATGGCAAAGAAACTTAATCTTGAAGTCGTCTGCGAAGGCGTTGAAACAAAGGAACATGTGGAATTCTTAAGAAGCATCGGCTGCGAGTATGCACAGGGATATTACTATTCAAAGCCCATACCACAGGAAGAATTTGACAGGCTCTTGTAAGAGTTCTATACTTAAACATATTTTATAAAAGTGAGGATTTAAACATGGCAAAAACATTGATGGAAAAGTGGAGAGACGTCGCATACTCTTCACAGACAGATAAAGGCACACTTCAGAGACTGTGGACAGAATACTTCACGGTTGAGAAGGGAGTATATGAGAAGCTTCTTTCAAATCCCGACGAGGTAGTCAAGGGAACAGTCAAGGAGCTGGCAGAAAAGTACGGCATCACTCTCATGCATATGGTCGGATTCCTTGACGGTATCAACGACAGCTTAAAGACTCCGAATCCTATCGAGGAGATGGATGAAGATACAGTCGTATCTTTGGAGTATGACAAGGAGCTTTTATACAAGAACATGGTCGCAGCAAGCGCAGACTGGCTCTATAACCTTGAACAGTGGGACAGCATCTTTACAAAAGAGAAGAAGGAAGAGCTTTACAAGGAGCAGAAGAGATCGACTACAATAGTCAACGATGCTCCCAAGATCTATCCCAATGATCCCTGTCCCTGCGGAAGCGGTAAGAAGTATAAGAAGTGCTGCGGAAAGAACGCGTAATCTTATAAAAAGAATTAAATCTGTTATTAATGATAAATCCCGGCAAGCCGGGATTTGTCATTGAATACGGAAAATTTGTTATGTATTACTTTATTCGATTTATAAAAAAGACTCTGAGGTATCTGCTCAAGCCTCTCAGTTTCATCCCGGCCATTGTCATGATGTATCTCATCTTCATGTTCAGTGCTCAAAACAGTACGGATTCAGGGAAGCTGTCACTTATTGTGAGCAAATACATAGTCCTGATATACAACAAGATCTGCATGAAGGGCTTTTCAAATGAAAGGCTTAATGAACTGATATTTTACATACATCCCTATGTCAGGAAAGGCGCGCATGTCACCGAGTACATGCTGCTTGCCATGAGCGTGTCGCTCCCTCTGTATGTATACAGGATAAGAGGGATCGGTCTTACTCTCTTTGCAGGGGGATTCTGTGTAATATTTGCTTGTCTTGATGAGTATCATCAGTCCTTTGTTGCAGGCAGGGTATCAGACCCTCATGATATCCTTATAGACAGTATCGGGATACTGATCGGAGTCATACTGATAAGGATCATCTGCTATATAGGCAGAAAGACGATTTTTTCATGGCTTGTACTTGATAAGTGATGTTTTTTTGTTCTGTTTATGATAGAATCTAACATGAGCGATCAAGATGTACATTCTCTTTGGGAGGTAGTGTATGCTTACTGAACAGATGACGGCTGCAGAGGTTTTTGACAAATACAGGTCTGATATTGAAAAGCTGATAGCTTATCTGCCCTGGCTTGAAGAAAAGAGCGGAAAGAGCAAGGTCTCAGATATATATAACGGAGACGGACTTGATGAACATTCGATCAGCTTCCCCGTATATGACGGCACGCTGCTAAGATTTGTAAAGGATGCTGAAAACACTCAGTTCATGGACAGGAACTATGTATATGTCATCAGCCGCAACAGACTAAAGAGCGCTGAAGAAGAGGTAGAGTTTGTAAAGAAGCAGACCATGCTAAAGATGGATAACATCGGAGGCATACTTTCAAAGTATGTCATGGGAGGCCGTACCAAGGCAAGACTGTGGTCCGAGGCTGTCGATAAGGGAGTGTTCCTGGCGGTAGTTACAAGATTAAAGGAATTGTACGAGATCGGTTTAAACGGCCTGAGCGAGCAGTGATAAGTAGGAAAGTAGAGTATAAAAGTGAGCGAAAAAAGCGACAGTAAACGAAAGTTTATCATAGAGAAAGCGACTGAAGTCTTTGCAAGCAAGGGCTTTAGAAGTGTTACCATGAAAGATATAGTCGAAGCCTGTCAGATAAGCAGGGGAGGATTATATCTTTATTATTCTTCTACTGAGGAGATCTTTAAGGAAGTCTGTCAGGCTGCGGATGAAGCAGATGCCGATCAGAAGGATATCAGTGAATTCTTATCTAATGCCAAGGCATCAGAACTTCTCTTGTGGTTTATAAAGGAGCAGAAGAAGGCGATACTTAAGCGCAAGCTGTCTTTGACTGCGGCAAAGTACGAGTATGCATTCTATAAGAAGCAAAACGGTGATTCAAAGGAAGCAAAGAGCGAATTTGATACTGCCGTAAAAGTGCTCACAAACATCCTTATTCGCGGAAATGATGACGGCGAGTTTGACTGCATGGATCCCGATGCCACAGCCTTAAGCATGATGTATGCGATAGAGGGAATGAAAGCCTGCGGTGCAAGCTTTGGATTAAGTGAAAAGAAAGTTGACGGCGAACTGCTGTATCTCATGTCACAGTTCGTTGAATCTTAAATGTTTTTATAGAAAGAGGAATTTAATGAAGACAAGACGTATCTATGTTGAAAAGAAGGTACCTTACGCCGTAAAGGCAAAGGAGCTTAAAGAGGATATCGAAAGCTATCTGGGTATCAAGGTTGAAGGAGTAAGGGAGCTCATCCGTTATGATGTCGAGGGGATAAGCGATGATGTTTATTCTACGGCTATAAAGATGATCTTCAGCGAGCCTCCGGTAGATGACTACTACGAGGAGACTTTCCCGATAGCCGACAATGAGAAGGCATTTTCTGTTGAAGCACTTCCCGGACAGTTTGATCAGAGAGCAGACTCAGCTGAGCAGTGCATAGGATTTATAGATGCCGATGCAAAGCCTATCGTAAAGAGCCGTTAACCCTGTTGATTCAAGGATAAATGATGCTCCAAAGCCCGATACTCTTGTTACGGAGTATGACGAGCCTGAAGATGTCAAGATATTTGACGGCTTCAAGGACATGGATGAGAAGTCTTTAAAGGAACTCTATGACAGTCTTTCACTTGCGATGACATTTAAGGATTTCCTTCATATTCAGAACTATTTTAAGAATGAAGAGAATCGTGATCCGAGCATGACAGAGATCAGAGTACTTGATACATACTGGTCTGATCACTGCAGACATACTACATTCAGCACAGAGCTTAAGAACATAACTTTCGATAACGGCTACTATCGCGAGCCGATAGAGACTACATATCAGAGCTATCTTGATACAAAGGATGAGATCTACAAGGACAGAACAGACAAGTTCGTATGTCTTATGGATGTTGCCCTTATGGGTATGAAGAAGCTTAGAGCAGACGGCAAGCTTGAGGATATGGAAGTATCCGATGAGATCAATGCCTGCTCCGTTGTGGTTCCTGTAGAGATGGAATACGAAGACGGTGTCGTTACCGAGGAATGGCTCGTATTCTTTAAGAACGAGACACATAACCATCCGACTGAGATCGAGCCTTTCGGTGGTGCTGCCACATGCTTGGGCGGAGCCATTAGAGATCCTCTTTCAGGAAGAGGCTATGTTTACCAGGCAATGCGTGTTACAGGTGCAGCAGATCCTACAGTACCTGTTTCGGCAACACTTAAGGGCAAGCTTTCTCAGAAGAAGCTTGTCAGAGGCGCTGCAAGCGGATATTCATCATACGGTAACCAGATCGGACTGGCTACAGGATATGTCAAAGAGATATATCATCCCGACTATGTTGCAAAGCGTATGGAGATCGGTGCCGTAATGGGTGCCGCTCCCAGAAGATGTGTAAAGAGAGAGAATTCAGATCCCGGCGATATCATCATACTGCTTGGCGGAAGGACAGGACGTGACGGCTGCGGCGGTGCTACAGGCTCATCAAAGGTTCATACCGAGGCTTCCATCGAAACATGCGGTGCCGAGGTTCAGAAAGGTAATGCTCCCACAGAGCGTAAGATACAGAGACTGTTTAGAAGAGAAGAAGTTGCAGCTCTTATAAAGAAGTGCAATGATTTCGGTGCGGGCGGTGTATCGGTAGCTATCGGTGAGCTCGCAGACGGACTTACGGTCGATCTTGATCTTGTTCCGAAAAAATATGCCGGTCTTGACGGCACAGAGCTTGCGATATCTGAATCTCAGGAGAGAATGGCGGTCGTTGTAGATCCCAAGGATGTAGATACATTCCTTAAATATGCCGAGGAAGAAAACCTTGAAGCTGTATGTGTCGCAAAGGTAACAAAGGAGCCAAGACTCGTTCTTAAGTGGAGAGGCAAGGAGATAGTAAATATCGCAAGATCCTTCCTTGATACAAACGGTGCTCATCAGGAGACCGATGTAGTGGTTCACATCCCTTCACAGGATAACAAGGTGATCGACAAGATCGCTATCGATAAAGTTGCTTCTGATATCGAGGCAGGTGATGTAAAGGCTGCCATGATCGATACGCTGTCAGACCTTAACGTATGCTCTCAGAAGGGTCTTGTTGAGATGTTTGACTCATCTATCGGTGCGGCTAGCGTATATATGCCTTACGGCGGAAAGACTCAGCTTACTGAGACTCAGACGATGATAGCAAAGCTTCCCGTCCTTAAGGGAAAGACAGATACTGTTACCATGATGAGCTACGGCTTTGATCCTTATGTATCAAGCTGGAGCCCTTATCACGGTGCTATATATGCTATAACACAGTCTATGGCAAAGATCGTTGCCGCAGGCGGTGATTACAGCAAGATAAGATTTACATTCCAGGAATACTTCAGAAGAATGTCTGAA
Source organism: uncultured Lachnospiraceae bacterium (assembly GCA_902789785.1). GTDB lineage: Bacteria > Bacillota > Clostridia > Lachnospirales > Lachnospiraceae > Colinaster. The sequence goes on along the minus strand of CADAPR010000080.1, from coordinate 6,218 downwards.
AAACCCGATCGCTGGAGCCAGCCTTTTGCAGCTTTGCTCGGTGCATTTGATGCTCAGATCGGATACGGACTCCCTTCTATCGGCGGAAAGGATTCAATGAGCGGAACATTCAATGACATAGATGTTCCTCCGACACTCGTATCGTTTGCTGTTGATATAGCAAAGACTACAGATGTTGTAACACCTGAGCTTAAGAAGGCAGGCAACAAGCTTGTCCGCTTCAGTATCGAAAAGGACGAGTACGATGTTCCGGTATATGAAGAGGTTAAGAAGCTCTTTGATGAAGTAAGAAGATTAGAGCAGGAAAAGGTTATCGTTTCAGCCTATGCTCTTGATATGTACGGTGTCATGGCAAGCGCTGCAAAGATGGCATTCGGTAATTCACTTGGTGTTACGTTTGACAGCGATCTTGAGATCGAAGAGCTCTTTGAGCCTGCAATGGGAGATATCTTGGCAGAAGTTGATGCTGACCTTATAGCAAACATCGATATAGATCATGAGATCATCGGTGAAGTAACATCTGATGCAAGATTTGTATATAAGGATGCTGTCCTTTCAATGGATGAGGCACTGAAAGCATGGAAGGGTACACTTGAAAAGGTATTCCCGACAAAGGCTGTTAAGGATACAGACAAGGTTGATATGCCGATCTACAAGGCAGATTCTGTATATATCTGCAAGAACAAGGTTGCAAAGCCCAATGTATTCATACCTGTAATGCCCGGAACAAACTGTGAATATGATTCCACCAAGGCATTTGAGAGAGCAGGAGCAAACGTTAAGACCGTTGTATTCAAGAACATGACGGGATCGATGATAGAAGAGAGCTTCAAGGCATACAAGGATGCGATAGATGCTTCTCAGATCATCATGTTCCCCGGCGGCTTCTCGGCAGGTGACGAGCCTGACGGTTCGGCTAAGTTCTTCGCGACCGCATTCCAGAACGAGATGCTAAAGGAAGCTGTCATGAAGCTTCTTAACGAAAGAGACGGACTTGCCCTCGGAATATGCAACGGCTTCCAGGCTCTTATAAAGCTCGGACTTGTTCCAAACGGAGAGATAACGGGTCAGAATGCAGATTCACCCACTCTTACATACAATACGATCAACCGTCACATTTCAAAGATGGTATACACCAAGGTCGTATCCAACAAGTCTCCCTGGCTGCAGGGCGCTGAACTCGGTTCTACATATGTAATACCCGCCAGCCACGGTGAAGGACGTTTCGTAGCAAACAAGCAGTGGCTTGACAAGCTGATCGCAAACGGTCAGGTCGCTACGGTATACTCTGATAATGACGGAAATGTGAGCATGGATGAAGAATACAACATCAACGGTTCATATATGTCTATCGAAGGTATCACATCACCTGACGGACGTATCTTTGGTAAGATGGGTCATTCCGAGAGACGTGATGCATCAGTAGCCATAAATATCTACGGCGAACAGGATATGAAGATATTCGAAAGCGGCGTTAAGTATTTCAAGTAATATAAGAAAAACAAAGCTACCCGCAGATCTCTGCGGGTATTCTTTTGCAAACAAAATAGTCCTGCATTGCAGGACTTCTTTCATTTTATCAGTGCTTTCCTTTAAGTATCGGGCTTAAGGGCTTGTAGATCAAAAGTGTCACAACACTTACCATAACGCCCTTTAGGATGTTTACGGGTGCTACGATGAGAAAGATAAAGTCTGACAGGCTTGTTACATGACTGTTTACTGCTGTACCCATTGCAATGATCGTATCTATATCCATGCCGAACATCTTTGCAAATGTGGGAAGAAGATAGAAAGCGTTGAACGAGCTTCCCACAATGGTTATTACAAGTGTTCCTACTGCGCATGAGATTATCGCGTTTACCTTGCTCTTCTTTGCAAGATATATAACGGTAGCGGGTAGGACGAAGCTGCATCCTACAAAGAAGTTTGCAAGCTCACCGACAAATGCCGTTGATGTTCCTTTTATCACTGTCTTTAAAAGGACCTTTATGAACTCGATCATGATGCCCGTAACGGGACCGAATGCAAAACCTCCGATGAGCGCGGGAAGCTCTGAAAAGTCAAGCTTGTAGATACCGGGAGGTGCAAAGGGCACCGGAAACTCAAGGAGCATGAGAACTGTAGACAATGCCGAAAACATACCTATGACAACAACCTTTCTGGTCGTTAGGATACGCTCTTTGTCATCGTTTTTCTTCTTGATGAGCTTCTCCACTGCATATGCGATTAAAAACATGAGAATGATTACGCCGGCGAATACCAGCACGAAGACAGCATTCTGTGCTATCTGACTAATGAGATTATTCATTTGAACTCCTTTCTCTCATCCGGACTATACCGTCGGTACCGGAATCACACCGGTTCAACCATGTGGCTTGCGGACTATACCGCCGGTAGGGAATCTAACCCTGCCTTGAAAGTTTATTTGCAACGATGTAATATTAACGCTGTAAAAAATGTATGTCAAGAGTTAAGACTAAATGTGCTATAATGTTTCATAATGAAAAAACTGATCGATAAAATGAAAAAAATAAATATACTTACCATAATATACGGTGTCATACTCTGTGCGATCATTCTTTATATGCTGTTTTGTACCGATATGCTAAAGAAGGTATACAGTGACGATGTGATCAAACTGTCAAAGGAATGGGCGCTCATCGATAACGGCGAGACAGCTCATGTCGACGTGGATAAGCTGGATGCTTCGGAGTATGACGGTGAAGCTCTTTTAAGGGCTGTGCTGCCCACAGATCCCGATCTTATAAGTGACAAGGATCTGTGCTTTTGGAGTGACAATGCAAAGTTTAAAGTCTGCATAGATGGTACTTTGGTATACAGCTTTGACTATGGAGAAAATCTTACTGGAAAGGGCTACGGAAGAAAATATCATGTGGTAAAGCTGTCTTCTCTTGATGCGGGAAAGTCGATAGATATCACGCTTGATACGGTATTTGAAGACAGATCGGGAGGAAGAGTCGGAGGCTTCTGTCTGGCTAACGGAATGAACTATATAAGAGAAGTTTCTTCAAGACTGTTCCCTGCATGCTTCCTTTCGGTGATAGTCATATTCTTCGGACTCATGATGCTTGCCGTATATATATGGATACCTGACAAACGTGCACTGCCATACGATATCGCGATGTTAGGCATCACGACTTTGTTAGGCGGACTTTGGTGCTTAAGCCAGTCCGGCATGATGCAGCTCATAACAGGAAAGAGCATAGGATTTCGTATGATTGAGTATTTCTTTATGGAACTTGTCATATATCCTCTGACCTGCTTTGTTAATTCCGTTACCATACTTAAGAGAAAGATATATCCAAAGATAGCGACATATGTAATGGTATTCATAATAAGCTTCCAGCTTCTTATGAGATATGTCTTTGATACGGATATGCACAGGGTGCTCATCTACACCTATATAACATATATAATCATATTTGTGCTGATAGTCGTTATGCTCATAGATAACGAGATATACTGCAGAAAGAATGAGATAAGCGTAAATCTCAAATATTTCTACAGCGGCGGAGTTCTGTTCATCGTAGGGAGCATCATAGATATATTCATCTACTACATGGATAATCCGATAACACAGAACGGAACGTTCATGAGAGTCGGACTTTGCACCTGGGTGATCGCGATGCTTTTGCAGTTTCTTATCTGGTGGGCAGGAGAGCATGTCATCATCGAAAAGGAAAGAGCCATGCAGAAAAAGCTCTTTGGCTACAGCTTCAAGGATTCTCTCACCGGCATCGGCAACAGAAGGGCGCTCGATGACTTTGAAAAGACCAAGCTTGACAGAACAAAGCCTTTCGGATACATCATGTGCGACATAAACAGCCTAAAGCATACCAATGATACAAAAGGGCATGAAGAGGGTGATCATCTTATCACTGATGTAGTCACATGTCTTAAGGATGTATTCGGACCGGAAAACGTATTCCGTATCGGCGGAGACGAGTTTGTGGCATATGTACTGGATACCAGCAGGGAAGAGATAAAGCGACAGGTTGAGTATGCAAACGAGCTCATTGAACAGAAAGGCCACAGTGCCTCTATCGGAAGCGTATACTGCGACGACAGGAGTATGAGCCTCGGAGATATAAAAAAGCAGGCTGATGCTTTGATGTATGCTGCCAAAAAGAATTATTATCAAGGAAGAGAAGACAGAAGAGACAGGAAAAATGGCTAATATAAAGGAACAGAAACTAAGAAAACTTAAAAAGGTCTTTATGGGAGGCTCTATAATCGGATTTCTGATCGTGGGTACTCTTGCATCCATCGCGCTTGCGGCGATGGTAGGAAGCTTCTTTTATTACATGATGGATTCGAAGCTAAACTACGAATATGAAAGAGTAAACAGACTTGCTTCCCTTTATGAGATAACAAACGAACATGACAATGAGGATATCTTAAAGCTTTTAAACAGCGATAGCAATGTTTATATAATCGTTGATAAGGATGACAGGATAATAAAGGAGCACGGAAAGAATACCTGTGATCTTGAAGGCGGAAAAACTATTGATTCTGAAAAGCTTAAGCAGCAGATAAAAGCTGAGATCGATGAGGATCTGCAGGGTACCGTAAATATCTCTGGGATAGATCTGCATGAGACCATTTATCCCGATAGAGAGAGATCTTTTGTAAGAGCCGGCGATGACGGCAGCATGAATGTCGATGTAAAAAGCTTCATGGCATGGCTTAAAGCAGACCACTATGAAGCGCTTAATGATTTTGAAAATGAAGGAAAGAACGTAGATCTTCCATTCTGGATACCCGTGACACTCTCAAACGGTGACCGTCTCATAGGAAAGGCATACTTTGTCATATATATAAGAGACATCATCGTAATGGCGCTTTTGGCATCAGCCATAGTGATCATGCTGATCGCTGTGCTTATAATCATGATCATAAATGCGCACAAGATGCATAAGAGCAGAAAGCGCATGACCGAAGTATTCTACATGGATGAGGTCACCGGAAAGCATAACTGGATGTGGTTTATAACAAATGCGGAACAGATCCTTAAAAAGAAGAAGAACGCAACATTCCGTTTCCGAAGGCGAGCAGATGCTTTGCAAGGTTGATGAACTAATACAGAAGAAGCTTCAAAAGGATGAGCTCATCGCTCACTACGCATCTGCAAACTTTGCAGCCATGCTAAGATACGAAGACAGGGATAAGCTTGAACAGAGAGTAAAGAATATCTTAAGCGAGCTTGAACATATAGATAATGATCACAGATTCAACTTCCATGTGGGAATATTCCGCATAGGAGAATCCGTAGGCGAAAACGGCAAGCCTATAAAGCGCAAAGATATCGATATAGACAGAGATTATAACAACGCTTGTACTGCCCGTGCCTCTCTTGCTTCAAATGATGATACGGCTATAGCATTCTTTGATGAAGAGATGGTAAAGGAACAGAAATGGATCGATTCTGTTCAGGAAAGACAGAAAAGGGCGATCGAAAACGAAGAGTTTTTGGTATATTATCAGCCAAAATACGATCCAAGGACCGATGAATTAAGAGGTGCCGAAGCACTTATCAGATGGAAGGCTCCAGAAGAGGAGAACATGATAAGTCCCGGCAGGTTCATACCTATATTTGAAAAGAACGGATTTATCACCGAGATCGATCACTACATGCTAAGCCATGTGGCAAAGGATCAGAAGGCATGGCTCGATGCCGGATGCAAGTGTGTTCCTATATCGGTAAATGTATCAAGGGCGCATTTTATCGAGAGCGATCTTGCAGAACAGATAAGGGATATCGTTGACAGCGCGGGTACTCCTCATGAGCTTATCGAGATAGAGCTTACAGAGAGCGCATTCTTTGATGACAAGAATGCGATGATATCTACTATAAAGAAACTGAAGGACTACGGCTTTGCGGTCTCAATGGATGATTTTGGTGCGGGATATTCATCACTCAATTCCCTTAAGGAGATGCCGCTTGATGTTCTAAAGCTCGATGCGGACTTCTTCAGAAATGACGAGTCAGATGGACGAGGCAAGATAGTTGTCGCGGAAGCGATAAAGCTTGCCAAGAATCTGAACATGCGTACAGTTGCGGAAGGTGTCGAAGTAAGAGAGCAGGTTGAGTTCCTTGCGTCAGAGGGCTGCGATATGATCCAGGGCTATGTATACGACAAGCCTATGCCCAAGGAAAGCTTTGCAAGAAAAATGGCGTAAATACAATAAGGATAACT
>CADAPR010000079.1 GCA_902789785.1 uncultured Lachnospiraceae bacterium | reverse complement strand
CAATATTTTGCGGTCAGGCTAGCTTATTAGCATGCTCTCTATATCGGCATAAACCTTCTGCATCCTTTTTGAACCGTCAGATACGATCTCTTTAACATATGCGTTCATCTTTTGGGCCGTATCTTTGTTTTTCATCGACCTGGTATTTATATAGACATTTAATACGCATCCCTTCATGGCTGCTTCAAGACAGGCTGCTGCAACAGCCACATCGCTTATGGCAAGTCTTGAGCCCATGATCGCAAGATCCTCTATAACGGGTACCAGAGAATATATATCCTCGAGTATCTCCTTGGGTGCAGTAGCTGCATCAAAGAGAGCCTTTTCCATTATATCCTCGTATCCTTCTGTGGACTTATCCAGAGAATATGCCTTTGCAAGAGGTGCAAATGCCTTCGCATCCTTTTCTATATCAGCCTGCAGCAGTTCATTCTTTTCTTTAAGTAACACCAGATATTCATCGATCTTATCCTGGTACTGTGCATATTTCTTTTTTCCCGTTGTCAGGTTTGATACCATGCTGCATAAAGAGCAGCTGACTGCAGCCACGAGTGCGCTGGCTCCGCCTCCTCCGGGCGTCGGTTCCTTTGATGATAATGCATCCAAAAAGTCTTTCATATTAAATCTCCCTTTAATTTATTACATCATGTAATCGAATAATGATATCTGATTCGTTTCGGGTATATCACCGAGTATCCCAAGCTCAGAGAGCTTGTCTGCTATCGTGGACGATGCCTTGCTGCGCTGTCTGAAGTCTTCCTTTGAAAGGAAAGGATCGCCCTTGGCTGCTTCAACGATACCTATCGCCACGGATTCGCCAAGACCTGCTATGGATGTAAGGCTTGCCATGATCTTTCCGTCTATTACCTGGAAATGGGTAGGCTTTACGAGCTTAAGATCGATCGGCATGAACTCAAAGCCTCTCGCATACATCTCCTGCACGCTCTTAAGTGCCGTCTCCGTATCCTTTTCGGTAGCGCTCTGCTTGCCCTTTCCTTCCTCCTTGGCATTCTTTATGTCCTTAAGCGCCTTGTCTACCTTTTCTCTGCCAAAGCACATCGTCTCGTAGTCAAAGCCCTTTGCTCTTATAGTGAAGTATGCCGTGTAGTACTCGAGCGGATAATATATCTTGCAGTATGCTATTCGCCATGCCATCATGACATAGGCAGCCGCATGGGCCTTGGGGAACATGTACTCGATCCTCTCGCAGGACCAGATGTACCAGTCGGGAACGTTATGCTCCTTCATCTCCTTCTTCCATTCCTCCCAGCCTGCGCTCTTTTTCTTTGCGACCTTTCCCTTTCTGACATCCTCCATGATCTTGAATGCATGCGAGCTCTCGACTCCCATCTCTATAAGATAGGTCATGATATCATCTCTTGTACAGATCGCTGTCGATATGGTCGCGGTTCCTTCCTTGATGAGGACTTCGGCATTTCCCTGCCATACGTTTGTTCCGTGAGACAGCCCCGATATCCTTACAAGATCGGAAAATGCCTTGGGTCCGGCATCTATGAGCATCTGCATGGCAAACTGCGTGCCAAACTCGGGTATTCCGAGACACCCCAGAGGTGTTCCGCCCATATCATCGGGTGTTATACCTAGCGCCTCGGTATTCTGAAACAGGCTCATTACCTTCGGATCGTCAAGAGGTATCGTCCTTGGATCCATCCCGATAAGATCCTGAAGCATCCTTATCATGGTAGGATCATCGTGTCCGAGTATATCGAGCTTTAAGAGGTTATGGTCTATTGAGTGATAGTCAAAGTGCGTGGTTATGATGTCACTTGTCATATCATTTGCCGGATGCTGTATCGGAGTGAACGAGTAGATGTTCTCTCCCTTTGGCAGAACAACTATTCCTCCGGGGTGCTGACCTGTGCTTCGTCTAACTCCCATGCAGCCCTGCACTATCCTGTTTATCTCGGCAGTTCGCTTGCTTATCGATCTTTCTTCATAATATTTCTTGATAAAGCCGTAGGCAGTCTTGTCCGCAAGTGCGGCTATGGTGCCCGCCTTGAATGTCTGTCCCTTTCCGAAGATGACTTCCGTATATCTGTGAGCGTTTGACTGATATTCTCCGGAGAAGTTTAGATCGATATCAGGCTCCTTGTCTCCCTTGAATCCAAGGAAGGTCTCAAAAGGTATGTCAAAGCCGTCCTTAATAAGCTTTTCACCGCATACCGGGCAGTCTCTGTCAGGCATGTCGACTCCCGCTCTTCCGGCATAGGCCTTTACCTCGGGAGAATCAAAGTCTGTGAAATGACATTTTTTACAGTAGTAGTGAGGACTTAGAGGATTTACTTCCGTGATCCCCGACATAGTTGCGACAAACGAGGATCCTACAGAACCTCTAGAGCCTACCAGATAACCGTCCTCGTTTGATTTCCATACGAGCTTCTGGGCGATTATGTACATAACGGAATAACCGTTGCTTATTATCGAGTTAAGCTCTTTTTCGAGTCTGTTCTCTACTATCTCGGGAAGCGGGTCTCCGTACATCTCATGAGCTTTTGTATAACATATGTCTCTTAATGTCTTGTCGCTGTTTTCGATAACGGGAGGACATTTGTCGGGACGGACAGGACTCATGGTCTCGCACATGTCGGCTATCTTGACGGTATTTGTTATAACGACTTCTGTCGCCTTGTCGCTTCCAAGATATGAAAACTCCTCCAACATCTCTTCTGTGGTCCTAAGATACAGAGGCGCCTGATCGTCTGCATCGTCAAATCCCTGTCCGGCCATTATTATCCTTCTGTATATCTCATCCTCAGGATTTAAGAAGTGAACATCGCACGTTGCGACAACAGGCTTGTTAAACCTCTCTCCCAGCTCTACGATCTTTCTGTTTATATTCTGAAGATCCTCTATGGAATTAACGGCTTCGATCTTTTCAGATGCGATCATGAACATATCGTTTCCGATGGGCTGGATCTCTAAATAGTCATAAAAGCTGACGATATCAGCGATCTCGGATTCCGGTCTGTCGTCAAGGATCGCCTGATACAGCTCTCCCGCTTCACATGCGCTTCCCATTATCAGGCCTTCCCTGTATTCATTGATAAGGCTCTTTGGTATTATGGGCTTTCCCCTGAATACGAACTTAAGGTGCGACTTTGAAACGAGGGTATAAAGGTTTACCCTTCCCGTATTGTTCTTTGCTAAGATTATTGCATGGTAGGAATGAGTCTTTTTGACTCTCCTTACAAGTGCAGCCTCCTCGTCATCGTCACTTTCAAGGTTATTAAGATCATCGAGTATTTGGGCCCCCTTTGATCTTGCCATGTCCATAAGCTTTATAAAGCATTCGGCAGTGGCCTCTGCATCGTTTACGGCCCTGTGATGACCTTCAAGAGATACCCCCAGGTCATTGCAGACAACATCGAGCTTGTATTTGGGAAGATGAGGCAGAAGGTCTCTTGCAAGTTCCACAGTATCAACAAACGTATCATCAAATACGATGTTCTGACGTGATGCGAATTCAAAAATGAATGATGTATCGAATCTCGCATTGTGAGCAACAAGGATTGAGTCATCCACAAAATCTCTAAACTGCGGCAGTACATCCTCTATAACGGGAGCATCCTTTACCATGTCGTCAGTTATATTTGTCAGTTTTACTATGTTATAGGGAATGGGCTCCCTGGGATTTACAAATGTTGAGAATCTGTCAACTATCTGACCGTTTTTAACCTTTACGGCTCCGATCTCCGTTATGTTGTTCCTTACAGGAGAAAATCCGGTAGTCTCGATATCAAATACCACAAAGGAACTGTCAAGCGGCTGAGACTTGGAATTTGTTACAACCTTTGCCAGATCGTCTATTATGTATGCCTCAACTCCGTAAATGACCTTGAAGAAATCATTGCAGTCGGGATGCTCGTCTCCCGACTCTTTTCTCTTGTCAGCCTCTTTTTTCCACAGATCCTCCCATGTATGATTGGCTGCGGGGAATGCCTGCACCACTCCGTGGTCGGTTATGGCGATAGCGGGATGTCCCCATGCGTATGCTGTCTTTACTATGTCTGATACCTCGCTGACACCGTCCATGTCGCTCATCTTTGTATGGCAGTGAAGCTCGACTCTCTTCTTGACGCTGTAGTCCATGCGCTTGTTTCTGAAATCCTTTATGGACATGATGCCGCTTACATTGCCCATGTTCACTTCTCTTGTGAACGTATCAAAGCTGACCATTCCCTTGATCTTTACAAATGAGCCCTTCTTTATAGAATTTCTGACCTCGTCAAGCTGATCGTTCCTCACAAATATCTTTACGGATATGGAATCCGTAAAGTCTGTGACATCAAACATATATATGGTCTTTTCGTTCCTGATGGGCTTTTCCTCGACAGTCATTATCTGGCCGCGGATTATGACCTCGTCGTTATCTCCAAGCACTTCGTTAAGCGATATATGCTCGCCTTCGAAATCCCTTCCGTATAAGACATCGGGATTGTCGGATCTCTTTAAAGGCTTGCGATAGTCCTTATCGCTTGCAGCCTTTTCATCCTTCTTATCCTTCTTCTGATTTTTCTCATCGGGTACAGGCTGTGCAACAGGCTCGTCTCTATTCTGTGATAGGTTATTGTCGATCTCGTTTACTGCCTCATCTATCTTGGCGGTATAATCGGTCTCATACCCGGCTCTGTAGGCGATCATCGCTACTTCGCGCTCGAGCATTATGTCTTTTTCCTTTGCTCTCTCGCTCAGGTTTTCTTCTTCGTAATTAAATGTAAATTTAACAAAGATTCCGCAGCGTTCATCAAATATACGCTCAAGAAGTGCACAAAGCTCCTTCTCGGAGTCCCTTGCGAGCGTAGAATCGGGAAGAGTTATCACAATACTCTCATCATCTCTAAACTCGATCTTTGACTTCTTGTACAAAGGATATAAAACAGGATAGGATTCCTTGAGCTCAAGCAGGATGCTGTCATTGTAGGTATCGATGAGTGTCTTTGCATTATAGCTGTCAGAGAGCTCAAACTCTTCGATTATCCTTACCTCGCAGGACTTGTCCTTCATCAGCTGCTTTTCTATGAGCCTCTCCATCTTAAGCACATCCTTTTTCTCTATAAGATGGTCAGAGAGTATATATATCCTTAGGATCGTCTTGTTTCTGTTGACCGTCACCTTCTTGACATCGACTTCAGCAAACAGAAGATGCAATCCTTCATCCACGGACAGTGTATTAAATACTTCAAAAAACTGCTTTGTTTCCATTTATCATTCTTTCCAGTTAAGTAATTCTTCTCTCAGTGTATCAAGTAATTTATCTTCCGGCACCTTCTTGACTATCTGCCCCTTCTTTATCAAAAGTCCCTCGCCGTTTCCGCCGGCTATCCCTATATCAGCTTCCTTGGCTTCTCCCGGGCCGTTTACCGCGCATCCCATGACAGCGACCTTTATATCAAGATCTATCCCGCTTACCATGGTCTCAACCCTGTTTGCAAGGCTTATCATATCGATCTTTGTCCTTCCGCATGTAGGACAGCTCACTACCTCTATGCCGCCTTTTCTCAGTCCGAGAGTTCTTAAGATGAGCTTTGCGCTCTTTATCTCTTCAACAGGATCTCCTGTTAAAGATACTCTTATCGTATCTCCGATGCCCTCGTTAAGAATAAGTCCAAGTCCTATGGCTGACTTTATATTTCCGCTTGTGACAGTACCTGCCTCCGTTATCCCCACATGGAGCGGATAATAGGTCTTTGGAGATATGAGCTTATGAGCTTCTACGCACATCATCACATCCGATGACTTGATGCTTATAACGATGTTGTCATAGTCGCATTCTTCTATCATTTTTACCTTGTCGAGTGCACTCTCCACTATTCCCTGAGCGGTCACTCCGCCGTACTTTGCTACCAGTTCCTTTTCAAGCGAGCCGCTGTTGACGCCGACTCTTATCGGTATATTTCTCTCCTTGGCAGCTCTTACCACCGCTTCCAGCTTATCCCTGCCGCCTATGTTTCCGGGATTTATCCTGATCTTGTCAGCTCCGTTCTCTATAGCTGCTATAGCCATCTTGTAGTCAAAATGAATGTCTGCAACAAGCGGGATATGTATCTGCTTTTTTATCCTTGAGATGCTTAATGCCGCTTCCTCATTCGGAACGGTGCATCTGATTATCTCACAGCCTGCCTCTTCAAGTCTGAGTATCTGCTCAACACATCTTTGAGTATCCTCGGTCGGGACATTTGTCATGGACTGTATTAGGATCGGATTGCCTCCTCCGATCACTTTATCGCCGATATGAATAACTTTTGTTTTTGATCTGTCCATTGAGATTCCCTTTCTATATATACATAAACTTATTGGTTATATAAAAGCCGTCCATAACATAATAAATCCTTGCAAAGGTCATTGCAAATGATTTAGGATAGGCAAACGCAAGTTATGATAATCTTGACCGAAAAATATGATCTTAATCCGGTCAGCATCTGTTTCATTTTGCTGCACTCCTATTTTTGACCGGTCCGATCATTTTCTCAAAACCTCTTATTTATGACGCGTGTGTCGTACCTTGCATGATAAGAAATCACTGGTAAATACAGCATCTTGCGACATTTATGTTATTATTTGCTTTCTATAATTTTGCCCCAAATAGTGTCGACCGATATAGTCAATTTTTAGAGTTTTTCGGTCAGTTTTCTGCCTTCAAAAATCATAGTTATGAGAAAAATTTTAACTGTTTCGGTCATATTTATGAAGATTTTTGACCCGATTTATCAAATCATCATTTAGCAGACTGTCCGGTCATTAAAAATATCATGTGCCATCCAAAAAAACCTGTCTGGTCAAAAAAAAGCTGTATGCGACTTGTCGCTTACAGCTCTTTATCTTATCAGTGTTATTTAATTATTTCAGAGAATTTGCAGATCAAGCTGAAGAACTATCTCTTCGTCATTCATCTCTCCCGTTTCATAAAAACCTGCCCTTTTATACAGATTCAGAGCTTTTATATTTTCCTCCTTGGTCGACAGGCGTATGTTGTTTGCTCCATTATCCTTAAAATATCTTATTATCGTCCTTAGCGCTTCACTTCCGATTCCTTTGCCCTGATGATCTGCATCTATCATAAATCGCCACAGCCAGTATCTGTCTAAAGGATCTTCATACAAATCATCAAAGGCAAACATCGCAAATCCTACCATTTT
>CADAPR010000078.1:7233-9272 GCA_902789785.1 uncultured Lachnospiraceae bacterium | reverse complement strand
GGGATACTGACTCACTGCAATGCGGGACAGCTTGCCACATGCAGATACGGAACGGCTACCGCTCCGATATATCTTGGACATGAGAGAGGATATGACTTTAAGGTATATGCGGATGAGACAAGACCTCTTTTGCAGGGAGCAAGGCTTACCGCATTTGAGCTTAAGAGTGCAGGGATAGATGTTACGCTGATCTGTGACAACATGTCGGCAACCGTAATGAAGCAGGGTAAGATCAATGCGGTATTTGTGGGATGCGACAGGGTCGCGGCAAACGGTGATACGGCAAACAAGATAGGAACGAGCGTTGTAGCAGCCGTTGCAAAATACTATAATGTCCCTGTTTATATCTGTGCACCGACTTCCACGATTGATCTTGATACTTTGACTGGAGATCAGATAAATATCGAGCAAAGACCGGACAGCGAGATTACTGAGATGTGGTATAAGGAGAGGATGGCACCTGTCGGGATCAAGGTATACAATCCCGCATTTGACGTGACTGATCATTCACTGATCTCGGGTATAGTAACGGAATACGGCATAGCCTACGAGCCCTATACCGAGAGTTTAAAGAGATTAAAAGAACAGGGAAGATAGATATGGCATTACCAAAGAACATAACAAACCAGACATTCATCGCTGACGAGATGATATATACATATCCAAAAAAGCGCCTGGCGGGCATAATCGTTGTTCTTGCGGCTCTTTTTGTCGTTGCGATCTTAAGCATAATAAACAAAGGCTACGGATACGGGATAGGCATGATAGCATTCATGATATATGTATCCTATCTGACTTTCGCGCAGAAAAAGAGCGATTACAGATTTGAATTTGCCAACGAGAAGGGCTTAAGGGATATGAAGCTCTTTTATAAGGGCAGGGAAGTAAAGCTTGACTATAGGCTTGACAGAAACGGCAGATTCATGTGGAACTCCCGCAAGGAGGTAAACGATATAAGCTATGCCGACGGCGGCAGGATGAGCGTATACTTTACCAGATACAGAGTACTCAACTTCGTCAATGCCTTTCTTGACGAGAACGGACTGAAAGCAGAGGTTTCATACTGATATGAGATTTTTTATGCCTACAAGGCTGTATTGTGAAAAAGACTGCGTGAGAAATCATGCAAAGGAGATCGCAGCTTTAGGGAGTCATGCTCTCATAGTGACGGGAAAAAGCTCTTCAAAAAAGAATCATTCTCTTGATGATGTGATAAGTGTACTTGACACAAACGATACCTCCTATACAATATATGAGGGCGTTGAAGAAAACCCGAGCGTTGAGACTGTCATGGATGCAACGAAGACAGGGATCGGATCCGGTGCCGATATGGTTATCGGCATAGGCGGAGGATCTGCTCTTGATGCGGCTAAGGCTGTTGCTCTCATGATGAGAAATCCCCAAAAGGGATGGGAATTTCTATATGAGGAAACAGATGCAGACGCGTATCCTATGATAGCAGTACCGACCACATGCGGGACAGGGTCTGAAGTGACGGGAGTATCGGTCCTTACAAGACATGATCTTAAGACCAAGATATCGATGAAGCATAAGGTCTTTCCCAACCTTGCGCTTGTTGACGGCAGATATCTTTTAAGTGCGCCTAAAAAACTGATCATAAATACATCCATCGATGCTCTTGCTCATCTGATAGAGAGTGCGATCAATACAAAGGCTGATTATTACAGCCTGCTAAATGCCATAGGAGGCATATCGCTGTGGAAGAGCACAAGACCTTTTATAGATGAGATGGATGAGCATGCAGGAGAACTTGATGAAGACGCAGCACTGATGCTTATGGAAGTCTCTGCGATAGCAGGTATAGCCATTGCTCAGACAGGAACTTCAATTCCTCATGCACTTAGCTATCCGCTCACCTATGAAGCAAAAATTCCTCACGGACCGGCCGTGGGAAGATTCCTTTGCGGATTTTTGGAGTATGCGGACAGCATAAGGAAAAAAGAGATACTAGATGCTGCCGGATTTGAGAGTGCTAAATCTCTGGGTGAATTCATAAACAGACTGGCACCTGCAGATGC
>CADAPR010000078.1:0-7212 GCA_902789785.1 uncultured Lachnospiraceae bacterium | reverse complement strand
CCGTATCATATAGATGAAGAAAAGCTTAGCAAAATAGCCGGGCTTTAATAGAAAGACGAGGGAGAATAAATGTTAAAACAGGTATCGATCTATGCTGAAAACGTAAAGGGCAAGATGTTGGAGATAACGGATGTCCTTATGGAGAACAATGTAAATATCTTGGGTTCGGTAACGAATGATTCGGCCGAATACGGAATAGTAAGGATGATAGTCGACAATCCTTCAAAGGCTATCGAGGCTTTGACAAAGAAAGGCATCATATGCAAGATGACGGATGTCATCGGAGTTGAGGTTAAGGATGAGGTCGGAAACCTAAACAGACTCCTTAAGGCACTGCATGATGCAAACATAAATGTGGATTATCTGTATCTGTCATTCAACAGAGAATCAGGCTGTCCCATCATGGTGCTTCATACAGCTGATGCAAAGGAAGTCGAGAACAGCCTAAGCGCCAAGGGCTTTGCTCTGTGCTGATTGCTTTTTGCGCCTTTTAGTGGTAGTATAGAAAAGGCGCTTTTTTATTTTGCATAAAAATATTTTTAATATATGGAGGATATCATGACAAAGGATTTCGAAGGTTTGCTTTCAAAAGTAAACGAGTGTGAGACAAAGAAACTGGCGGTTGCCGTAGCACAGGACAGACCCGTGCTCGAGGCAGTTAAGATAGCTAAGGAGCGTAAGATCGCCGATGCGATACTTGTTGGCGATGAAGAACAGATCAGAGCGATAGGCGCAGAGATCGGCATGAACATGGATGACTACAGGATCATTGATGAGAAGGATGTTGTAGAGGCATCTTTAAAGGCTGTAAAGCTTGTTCATGACGGCGAAGCTGATATGTATATGAAGGGAATCCTTCCTACAGGAACATTCTTAAAGAGCGTTCTTAACAAGGAAGTCGGACTCCGTACAGGAAAGCCTCTTTCACATGTATGCGTATTCGAGATACCCGGCATTGACAGACTCTTATTCTTGACAGACGTTGCTTTCATGCCTTATCCGACTCTTGAAGATAAGAAGTGCATGATCGAGTATACGGTAGATGTTGCAAAGGCATGCGGTGTTGACAATCCCAAGGTTGCGGTTCTTGCAGCACTTGAGACAGTAAACGAGAAGATGCCCTGCACAGTTGATGCTGCTGAACTTTCACGCATGCAGGAAGCAGGAGAGATAAAGGACTGCATCGTTGAAGGACCTCTTTCAATGGATATAGCTCTTTACAGGGAAGCAGCTGAAGAAAAGGGTGCTCTTTCAAGAAAGGTTGCAGGAGATGCCGATATTTTGGTATTCCCCGATATCCATGCAGGAAACCTTGTATATAAGACAATGGTACACATGGTACCCTGCAAGAACGGAAACATCCTTACAGGTACACAGGCACCTGTAATCCTTACATCACGTTCTGACTCTGTTGAAGTAAAGATCAATTCTATCGCGCTTGCTGCAGTAGTCGCAGAACAGATGAAGAAGAATAAATAATCAATATATATTTGAGAGGAAACAGATATGAGTATAAAGAGTTTGATCATAAATCCCGGTTCTACATCAACAAAGATCGGTGTATTTGAAGACGAGACACTCCTTTTTGAGGAGACACTGCGTCATTCTACAGAAGAGATAGCACAGTATGCGACCATAGCTGATCAGAAGGATTTCCGTAAGGATATCATCATGAATCTCTTAAAGGAAAAGAATTTTGATATCAAGTCGCTTGGCATGATCGTTGGTCGTGGCGGAATGTTAAAGCCTATCCCCGGCGGTACATACAAAGTAACAGATGAGCTTTTGCATGATCTTGTTATCGGAAAGCAGGGACAGCATGCATCAAACCTTGGCGGAATGCTTGCCCGCGAGATCGGTGATGAACTGGGTATCCCTTCATTTATCGTAGATCCCGTCGTTGTTGATGAGCTTTGCGATGTTGCAAGATATTCCGGTGTTCCGGAGTTACCCCGTACATCAGTATTCCATGCGCTTAATCAGAAGGCTGTTGCAAAGCGCTATGCAAAGGAGATCGGAAAATCATATGATTCATTAAATCTGATCGTTGTACATATGGGCGGCGGTGTTTCTGTCGGTGCTCATAAGAACGGACAGGTTATAGACGTATTCAACGCACTTGACGGAGACGGTGCATTCTCTCCCGAGAGAGCAGGAGCTGTTCCTGTAGGTGCTCTTATAAAGATGTGCTTCTCAGGTCAGTATACAGAAAAGGAGATCTACAAGAAATTTGTAGGAAACGGCGGATTCAATGCTTACCTTGGAACAAATGACATGAGAGATGTCGAGAAGATGGTAGGCGAAGGCAACGCCAAGGCAAAAGAGATCAGAGATGCATTCATCTTCCAGGTTTCAAAGAATATCGGTTCAATGAGCTGCGTATTAAAGGGCAAGGTTGATCAGATCATCGTTACCGGCGGTATCGCATATGACAAGGAAGTTGTTGCAGGTCTTAAGGAAGCTGCCGGATTCATCGCGCCGTTTACGGTTTATCCCGGAGAGGATGAGCTTCTTGCACTCGTTCAGGGCGGACTTCGTGTCATGAACAAGGAAGAGGAAGCAAAGGTTTATTAAGAGGGAGTTATAGTTTTTAATGAGTAAGATTGTTGATAAGATCTTCGGTACTCACAGTGAAAGAGAATTAAAGCGCATAATGCCGCTTGTTGACAAGGTAGAGAGTCTTAAGCCTACCTTTGAGGCCATGTCCGATACTGAACTTGCGGATATGACCAGAAAATACAAGGAAAGACTTGCTTCTGGCGAGACACTTGACGATCTTTTGCCGGAAGCGTTTGCAACGGTAAGAGAGGCAGCAAGGCGTACTCTTAACATGGAGCATTTCAGGGTTCAGATAATCGGCGGTATCATCCTGCATCAGGGACGTATCGCAGAGATGCGTACAGGTGAAGGTAAGACTTTGGTCTCAACCCTTCCCGCATATCTTAATGCTCTTACCGGTGAAGGTGTTTATATCGTTACAGTAAACGACTATCTGGCAAAGCGTGATGCCGAGTGGATGGGCAAGATCCATGAGTTTCTGGGTCTTAAAGTCGGCGTGGTATTAAATTCCATGACGCCCGAGGAGAGACAGCAGGCATACAGATGCGATATCACATATGTAACAAACAACGAACTGGGGTTTGATTATCTTCGTGATAACATGGCTATCTACAAGGAACAGCTTGTTTTGCGCGATCTTAAGTATGCCATCATCGATGAGGTCGACTCTGTTCTTATCGATGAAGCAAGAACACCTCTTATCATTTCGGGACAGAGCGGAAAGAGCACAAAGCTCTACGAGGCCTGTGATCTTTTGGCCCGTCAGATGCAGCGAGGCAAGGACATGGAGGATCTGTCCAAGATGGATGCCATCATGGGCGTTGTCCAGGAGGAGACCGGAGACTTCATCGTAAATGAAAAGGATAAGATCGTAAATCTTACCGAGCAGGGTGTAGGCAAGGTTGAGCAGTTCTTCCATATAGACAACCTGGCTGATCCTGAAAATATCGAGATACAGCACAACATAATCTTAGCACTTCGTGCGCATAATCTGATGTTTCGTGATCAGGACTATGTTGTTAAGGATGATCAGGTTCTCATCGTTGATGAGTTTACCGGACGTATAATGCCGGGAAGAAGATATTCAGACGGTCTTCACCAGGCGATAGAAGCAAAGGAGCATGTAAAGGTTAAGCGCGAGTCAAAGACGCTTGCTACAATCACGTTCCAGAACTTCTTTAACAAGTTTGAAAAGAAAGCCGGCATGACCGGTACTGCGTTAACCGAGGAAAAGGAATTCAGAGAGATCTACGGCATGGATGTCATAGAGATCCCCACAAACCGCCCGGTCGCACGTATCGATTATGATGATGCGGTCTACAAGACAAGAAGAGAAAAATTAAATGCAATAGTCGAGGCGGTAATGGAGGCTCATGCAAAGGGTCAGCCCGTACTGGTAGGTACGATAACCATCGAAGCCAGTGAAGAGCTTTCCGCAATGCTAAGAAAGAAAGGCATCGAGCATAAGGTATTGAATGCCAAATTCCATGAAATGGAAGCCGAGATCGTTGCCGAGGCAGGTATACACGGCAAGGTTACCATCGCGACAAACATGGCAGGTCGTGGTACCGATATCAAGCTTGATGAGGAAAGCCTTGCTGCAGGCGGCCTTAAGATAATAGGTACCGAAAGACACGAGTCAAGACGTATAGATAACCAGCTGCGCGGACGTTCAGGACGTCAGGGAGATCCCGGTGAATCAAGATTCTATATCTCTCTTGAGGATGATCTGATGAGACTGTTCGGAAGCGAGCGTCTCATAAACATGTTCAATGCACTCGGTATCCCCGAGGGTCAGCAGATAGAGCACAAGATGCTCTCGGATGCCATTGAGAATGCCCAGAAGAAGATAGAGGGCAACAACTTCGGTATCAGAAAGAACCTTCTTGAATATGACCGTGTCAACAACGAACAGCGTGAGATCATGTACGCTGAAAGAAGAAGAGTTCTTGACGGAGAGAACATGCGTGACGTTATCTACAAGATGATGACGGATATCGTTGACGGAAGCGTTGATACCGCGATAGGTGATGACAACCATCCCGAGAACTGGGATTTCAGAGAATTAAATGAGCTTTTACTTCCCATCATCCCGCTAGAGCCTGTGACAAAGGAAAGGCTTGAGGGCGATAACAAGGGAGCTCTAAAGCAGCAGCTTAAGGAAGAGGCAGTAAAACTATATGAAGCAAAGGAAGCGGAATTCCCCGATCCTGAGCAGATAAGAGAATTAGAGCGAGTTGTCCTTCTTAAGACAATAGACAGGAAGTGGATGGATCACATCGATGACATGGATCAGCTGCGTCAGGGAATCGGTCTTCAGGCATACGGCCAGAGAGATCCTCTTGTTGAATACAAGATGACAGGCTATGACATGTTCGAGGCTATGACCGAATCGATCCGTGAGGATACTGTTAGGATGCTATGCCACGTAAGAGTCGAGCAGAAGGTAGAACGTGAACAGGTAGCGAAGGTTACCGGAACCAACAAGGATGATACTGTTGCAAAGGCACCAATAAAGCGCATGGAATCAAAGGTTTATCCCAATGATCCGTGTCCTTGCGGAAGCGGCAAGAAATACAAGCAGTGTCACGGAAGGATGTAGAACTAAACCGGCAGGTTTCTGCCGGTTTTTTCAAAAATTTATATAAAGAAAGTGGGTGACGTTTAGTGGTAGAACTTGATCAGATGAAGAGCGAACTTATCTCCTACAAAAATCCATTAGCGGAAGTGAGGGATTCACTTTGACCTCGCTAACAAGGAAAAGAGGATAGAAGAGCTGGAGCGCGAGATGGAGGCTCCAAACTTCTGGGATGATGCCGATGCGGCAAACCAGAAGATGAAGACATTAAAAAATATGAAGGATACGGTCGAGCTTTATTCTTCACTTGAGACAAAGTATGATGACATCGAGACTCTTATCGAGATGGGCTATGAAGAGGCTGATGAAAGCCTGATACCTGAGGTAAGGAGCGAGCTTGATGAATTCATCGAGACTCTTGAAGACTTAAGGATAAGCACTCTGCTTACCGGAGAGTTTGACAAGAACAATGCGATCCTTAAACTGAATGCGGGCGCGGGCGGCACAGAGTCCTGCGACTGGGCTTCAATGCTGTATCGCATGTACACGCGCTGGGCTGAAAAGAAGGGCTTTACTGTAGAGGAACTTGATTTTTTAGATGGAGACGAGGCTGGTGTCAAGTCTGTCACGTTCCAGGTAAACGGGATCAATGCATACGGGTATCTCAAGGCTGAAAAGGGTGTCCACAGACTTGTAAGGATATCTCCTTTCAATGCACAGGGAAAGAGACAGACATCGTTTGTTTCTCTTGATGTAATGCCCGAGATCAATGATGATCTTGATATAGAGATAAAGGATGAGGATATCCGTATAGATACATATCGAAGCAGCGGTGCGGGCGGACAGCATATCAACAAGACGTCTTCCGCTATACGTATCACGCACTTCCCGACAGGGATAGTCGTACAGTGCCAGAACGAGCGAAGCCAGTTCCAGAACAGGGACAAGGCCATGCAGATGCTAAAGGCAAAACTGTACATGCTCCGTATGGAAGAGAACAAGGAAAAGCTTTCTGATATCAGAGGAGAGGTCACTGAGATCGGATGGGGAAATCAGATACGTTCATATGTATTCCAGCCCTATACGATGGTAAAGGACCACAGGACAGGAGTCGAGAGCGGAAATGTAGATGCTGTAATGGACGGAGCCATAGATCCGTTCATAAACGGATATCTTAAATGGATCAATACTAAACCGAATGAGCAGGCATGATTTATGGATATAATAGCTAAGATAACTGAAGAACTTAAAGTCAAGAAATGGCAGGTTGAAGCTGCTATAGGACTTATAGATGAGGGAAATACGATACCCTTTATCTCAAGATACCGCAAGGAGGCTACGGGCTCTCTAAACGATGAGCAGTTAAGAGATCTCGATGAGAGACTAAAATACTTAAGAGGCCTCGAAGAGAGAAAAGAGACTGTCCTTGCTTCCATTGAAGAGCAGGGAAAGCTTACTGATGAGCTTAAGCAAAAGATCATCGAAGCTGAGACTCTTGTTTTGGTAGAAGATCTTTACAGACCCTACAAGCAGAGGAAAAAGACAAGGGCCGATATCGCAAAGGAAAAAGGTCTTGAGCCATTGGCTGACTATATATGGAAACAGGAGGCTGCATCTCCTATCGAGGATGAAGCAGCTAAATATCTTGATCCCGAAAAGGAAGTGACAGATGTGTCAACAGCGCTGCAGCTTGCAAAAGACATATTGGCAGAGCGTATTTCCGATGAAGCCGACTACAGGACATATATAAGAAGTGCAACACTTGAAGAGGGAATCTTGACCAGCAAGGTCAAGGAAAAGGATGCCGACAGCGTCTATGAGATGTACTATGACTACGAGGAAGCCGTATCAAAGGTTGCAGGTCACAGGATACTTGCCGTAAACAGAGGCGAGGCTGAAAAGGTTCTTACTGTAAAGGTAGCAGCCCCAGTTGACAGGATACTTAATTACCTTGAAAAGAATGTCATCTTAAAGGAAAACGAGTATACGACTCCAATCCTTAGGGAAGTCATCAAGGACAGCTATGACAGGCTGATTTCTCCCGCCATAGAAAGAGAAGTGCGTAACGAGCTTAC
>CADAPR010000077.1:3465-11681 GCA_902789785.1 uncultured Lachnospiraceae bacterium | reverse complement strand
GGGGATATGAAGATAAGTGATTTGTCATATTCCCATCCCAGTTTCATATTCAAAAAGCCGGTTATATAAGCCGCTAGCAATGAAACTATCATGCCAGTGAACGAAGATATGGCAAATCGTCTGGCGCTGTCCCTTACAAAGAAAGATACGACTATGAGCGGTATGGAGATGCATATAAGTATATTCTCAGGATAGATCATATCTTTTCACCCTCCCGCTTTATTCCTATATATAAAAACACTAAAGCCGATGTTGATAACAGATCGCCCAGTTCATACCAGTAATCACCTGACACATACATGGCATTCAGACACCATACAAGAAATCCTCCTGTCATGATCAGATATCCTCTGTTGTCAGTTTTACTAGCCATTTTCCTAATGGTAATAGCCAGAAAAACAAAGGCCGGAACATATGTTATTGCATACATTATGCCATTGACCGTTGCAGTCGCAGCTCCGGAAGTGAAAAATTCCGCCATCAGATTGAGCATCAATTGCGCGATCGCTATATACAGGATGAAATATAGATATTTTGAAGGTATCGGTTCGTACTCGATAATAAGACCTACGATTATGCAGATCAGATAACCGAATGCTACCGCACCGATTATATTCCCCGTCCATGTTCCTGACCATCTGATCCATAAGCACATATATATCGCTGTCATAACAGCAATGATCATATTTTCTATTGTGATCTTAAGCTTATAGGAATCAAAAAGCTGCTTGTACATGGATACAAGCAGCATCAAAAACGCATATTCACCTATAGCATTGACAGAAAAGGGCATTTTCTCCCCTGGATACAGAATTTCAAAGCACAGCCAATAAATATCGTTAAGCAGGAAGCTGAACAGAGCAAACATAGACAGAATTGCAGGAAGATCAACCTTGCTATTCTTGATATGACCTAAAAGATCAGCATCCACCTTTAGTTTCTCCCATTATCAGAATTCGTAATCCATGCCCTCAAGCACATGCTTTAAGGCATTACGTCCTTCATATAGGATATCATAAGTTTGCTTTTTTGTCTTGCCCAGTATCTTTGCGATACTCTCATGCTTCATGTTTTCTATGTAATAAAGATAGAGAACATTCGCATAATCGGGTCTTAAGCTGTTAAGAGCCTCATAGATCACTTTGTTTCTTTCCTTGGAAAGAATGCCGTCTTCAAGGCATGTGACATTAATGTCATCTTTTCTTTGAGACGCAGTTTCTACTTCCTTCCCGTACTTTCTTATGAACATCTTCGCCTTGTTCCTGGCAATCGCAAAAAGCCATGTCTTGAAACTGCTTATGCCAAGAAACGGTGTCTTTCCAAGTGCCACAAGTGCAAAGGTCTCCATCATGATGTCCTCGGCATCCTCCATGTTGCCGACAAGACCAAACAGAAACAGAGTAAGGCTCTCCCTGTATCGCTCGAGCAGAGATCTTATATCAGCCTCATCTTTTGTTTTGAGATAATGCTCATACATCTCCTCGTCTGCAGCAGGATTTTTTGTCCTTATGGGGAGCACGTTCATATCACATATTTGATTGTCATATTCCATATGTGTAATCATGTGATTATACTACCATTAAATTCCAAAAAATTGACGATTATTGCACGAAATGCAGAAATTCGAGCACGAAATGCAGACGGCATAAAAAAAAGCCCTTTAAAAAAGGGCTTTTTTGTGCAAATTTACCAAATTTACTTGATCTCGCTGTGGTACTCCTGAAGTGACTTGGGTTTGCTTCCGACATTGGCTTTGATGTAGTGGATACCCTCTGCCGTTGCTCTTGCAGCTGCCACTGTTGTCACATAAGGAACCTTTGCTTTTATCGCTGCCTTACGAAGATAGCTGTCATCATGTACGCTGCTCTTTCCGATAGGCGAGTTGATTATAAGATCGATATCTCCGTTTGTTATCATATCGTTGATGTTAGGTCTTCCTTCGTAGAGCTTCTTTACACATTCAGCGTGTACGCCTGCTGCCGTAAGGACATCATATGTACCGCTGGTTGCGAGTATCTTAAATCCGTCAGACTCAAGGCTCTTTGCGACATCAACAACTTCATCCTTGTCCTTTCCGTTTACAGAGATAAGTGCTGTTCCATTAAGCGGAAGCTTTGACTGGATTGCTTCCTGAGCCTTGAAGAATGCTTCACCGTATGACTTTGAAAGACCAAGTACTTCACCTGTTGAACGCATCTCGGGTCCGAGGATCGGGTCAACCTCAGGGAACATATTGAACGGGAATGCAGCTTCCTTTACTCCGTAGTAAGGTATCTCTCTCTCTCCCAGTGACTGAACAGAGAACTCATTTCCGGTAAGCTCTGCAGTAATGATCTGAGTTGCGAGCGGAACCATGCGGATGTTGCATACCTTTGATACGAGCGGTACTGTACGGCTTGCTCTCGGATTAGCTTCAAGCACATAAACCTTTCCGTTCTCTATAGCATACTGCATGTTCATAAGTCCCTTTACATGCATCTCTTCTGCGATCTTTCTTGTATATTCCTTTATAGTCTTTACATTCTCCTCAGAGATATGAACTGAAGGAATGATGCATGCAGAGTCACCACTGTGAACTCCGGCAAGTTCGATATGCTCCATTACCGCAGGAACATATGCATGCTTTCCGTCTGCGATAGCATCTGCTTCACACTCAAGAGCGTGATTTAGGAATCTGTCTATAAGGATGGGTCTGTCAGGTGTAACACCTACAGCCGCTGCCATGTATTCTGACATCTGATCGTCATCATAAACGACTTCCATTCCTCTTCCGCCAAGAACATATGAAGGACGAACCATTACAGGATATCCGATCTTGCTTGCGATCTGCTTTGCTTCCTCAACGGTTACAGCCATTCCTGATTCCGGCATCGGGATGCCAAGCTTATCCATCATCTCGCGGAACTGGTCTCTATCTTCTGCAAGATCGATAACAGCAGGAGATGTTCCAAGGATCTTTACTCCGTTCTTTTCAAGCTCAGCTGCAAGGTTAAGAGGTGTCTGACCGCCAAACTGAGCGATAACGCCAAGAGGCTTTTCCTTCTTATATATACTTAACACATCCTCGGTTGTAAGAGGCTCAAAGTATAGCTTGTCTGATGTATCATAGTCTGTTGAAACAGTCTCAGGATTGCAGTTTACAATGATGGTCTCGAATCCCAGCTTCTTTAATGCCATAGCAGCATGTACACAGCAGTAGTCAAATTCGATACCCTGTCCTATTCTGTTGGGACCGCCGCCAAGGATCATGATCTTCTTATTGTCTGATACGGGATCCTTGTCTTCAGAATTATATGTAGAGAAGTAGTATGCACTGTCTTTTGTACCTGATACATGTACGCCTTCCCATGCTTCCTCGACGCCTATTGATATTCTCTTGTTTCTGATATCTTCTTCGTCTATCTCTAAGATCTTGCTTAGGTACTTGTCAGAGAAGCCGTCCTTCTTAGCCTGTGCGAGAACATCATCAGCAGGCATCTTGCCTTTGTTCTTGATGAGCTCTTCCTCTTCCTCAACAAGCTCCTTCATCTGCTCGATGAAGTATGTCTTAACCTTTGTAAGCTCATGTATCTCTTCAATGGTAGCACCTTTTCTGAGTGCTTCGTACATAACAAAGTGTCTCTCGCTCGAAGGAGTGATGAGCTTTTGAAGGAGTTCCTCCTTTGTAAGAGAATCGAAGTTCTTTACATGACCGAGTCCGTATCTTCCGGTCTCGAGAGAACGAATAGCCTTCTGGAATGCTTCCTTGTAGTTCTTTCCGATACTCATTACTTCGCCGACTGCTCTCATCTGAGTTCCGAGCTTGTCTTCAACGCCCTTAAACTTCTCAAATGCCCAGCGTGCGAACTTGATAACAACATAGTCTCCGTCGGGAACATACTTATCAAGTGTTCCGTACTTTCCGCACTCTATATCCTTAAGAGTAAGACCTGTAGCAAGCATTGCCGATACAAGAGCGATCGGGAAGCCTGTTGCCTTTGATGCAAGTGCAGATGAACGCGATGTTCTGGGGTTGATCTCTATTACTATGATACGGCCGTCCTTGGGGTTGCGTGCAAACTGTACGTTTGTTCCGCCGATGACCTGTACCTTGTCAACTATGCTGTAAGCCTGTCTCTGGAGTTCCTTCTGAACATCCTCAGGTATGGTCAACATCGGAGCCGAACAGAATGAATCACCTGTATGAACACCGATAGGATCGATGTTTTCTATGAAGCAGACTGTGATCATGTTTCCTTCGCAGTCTCTTACGACCTCAAGCTCAAGCTCTTCCCATCCGAGAACCGATTCCTCAACAAGAACCTGTCCTACGAGTGAAGCCTGAAGACCTCTTGCACAAACTGTCTTTAATTCTTCCTTATTATATACAAGACCACCGCCTGCACCGCCCATGGTGTATGCCGGACGAAGTACTACAGGATATCCGAGCCTGTCAGCGATTTCAAGTGCCTGTTCAACAGAGTATGATACATCCGATCTTGCCATTCCGATTCCGAGCTCGTTCATCGTATTCTTGAACTCTATACGGTCCTCGCCTCTCTCTATGGCATCTACCTGTACACCTATTACCTTTACTCCGTACTTGTCAAGCACTCCTGCTTTATTCAGTTCAGAGCATAAATTAAGTCCCGACTGTCCTCCCAGGTTAGGAAGCAACGCGTCCGGACGTTCCTTTGCAATGATCTGCTCCAAGCGGTCAACATTAAGAGGCTCGATGTAAGTTACATCCGCCGTCTCGGGATCGGTCATGATAGTTGCGGGATTGGAATTAACGAGAACTATCTCGTAACCAAGTTTCCTAAGTGCTTTACAAGCCTGAGTCCCGGAATAATCGAACTCGCAGGCCTGTCCGATGATGATCGGACCCGAACCGATGATCAATACTTTGTGGATATCTTCTCTCTTTGGCATGGTCTTCTCCTTTTCCTTATAATTGTCTCTATATTATTATATGCAACAGATGAAAAATCACAAGTGACTTTTTGTAAAAATTTCAAAAAAATAAGGGTGACTTTTTGTCACCCTTAACATAATCAGTCAACAACCAGTTCGTTTAAGAACGACTGGCTCCTGGTAGCAAGCTCGGTATCCGGGAAATTATCGACCAATGTCTGATAATTCGATATCGCATTGACATTGTCACCGGTCTTGCGGTATGCATTTGCAAGGTTGTAAAGCGCATCGACATTTGAGCTGTCATATGCATAGGCCTTTGAAAGGTTTTCGATCGCTTCATCATACTGCTCGTTCTGATAAGCACGCATGCCTTCTTCAAAATATGTTCCTCCGACAGTGGAACCGATGCGTGTTCGAAGCATGTTATATACTTCTCTGAATGTCTCTGTAGATGTATCAACAAATCCTTCATCTATAAGATCGAGATATGAGGCAACGGTAGTCGTATCCTCGGGATTTGAAAGATAAGCCATTGCCGCATTGAGAAGGTTATCCATTGATGAGATGGCTCCTCCCTCTCCTGTATAAGTTGCAAGCTCGTTTTCAAGCTTGTCTACTTTTGCAGTCAGGCTGTTCTTGTCCTGTTCAAGCGCATTGATCGTTGAGTTCTTCTCGTCAAGCTGCTCTCCGATCTCCTTGATCTTCAGATCGCTCTCTTCACCTGCTGCGCTTATCCTTGCAGGCAGAATCAAAAGACATGCAACTGCGATACCGATCGCGATTCCCACAACTATATTGACAATAGTTGATGATAGCTTTGTTTCCTTGCCTCCGACAGGCTGAATGATCGTCTCATTGCCTCTTCGATAAGTGATAGTCTCCTTGCTTATCTTTTTCTTTGGAGGAGCATTGAAATCCTCTTCTATATCAAGTACGGCATCAGCTTCCTTAAGATATCTGAGTGTCGTCGTATTGTTTACATCTATCTTTCTGCAGCGCTCAAGTTCCTTGCGCGCATCTTCCCACTGCTCATTATTAAGATAAAGAAGCGCAAGCAACTGTCGGCCCTGTACATGCTTGGGATTGAGAGATACTACCTTCTTTAGCTGGATGATAGCCAGATCATAGCTTCCCTGATAACAGTAGCTTAGTGCCTGGTTATACTTCTTGATCGTCTGATTGATGGTATCGAGTCTGGATGGATTAGACTGCATCATGTTCAGATAATCATCAGCGATGTTCTTGTTGGGACGCAGGTTCTTGCTTATTACCCATTCGCTCAGCGCCGCAACATATTCTCCCATCTCAAAATACACAAGTCCTAAAAGGTTTCTTGCGTCAACGTGGTTCTTATTCATCTTAAGACACTGACGAAGCGAGGTTATCGCACCTGTCAGGTCCCTTACTCCTGCCCTGTCCAGACCTTCGTTATAAAAGAGGTTGGCAGAGCTCATGATCTTCTTGTATACCCCGACCTCTGCGCCGCAGTTGGTACAGAAATCGTGTTCAGTCAAAGAAGCTCCGCAGTTATAGCATAACATTCTTTAATCCTCTTACAACGTTTCCTGGGGACGTGAGCCGGCTCTCTCTTCCTTGATCAGATTGACCAATAGATCAGCCATGTCGGTCATGTCCTGATTATATATAGCATCCGTAGCCTCTTCCACTTCAAGAGACGGATGAAACTTCTTAAGTTCCTCTTCAAAATTGATCATTGTACTCATCCCTTATCGCTCAGAGCAAGTATCTTTGAAACAAGGTAAAGCGAACCGCAAATATATAGCCTGTCATTGCTTTTTAGCTTTCCTTTTTCCTCTTCATATGCTTCTTGCACGCTTTTATATGCTCTAAGCCCGATACAGTTTTTTGTATCATCTATAGTATCTTTAAATATCTTCTTTAGTTCATCAAGAGCGCTCGCCCTGCTGCCCTCAAGCTCGCAAAGGCTTATCATATCAAACAGTCCGCATGTAATGAGCATCCTGCTGATCTTTGATACTCTCTTGTCATTTACGGCTGAAAAGACAAGATATCTCTTCCCCGTGCACTCATCCGCCTTTACAGTATCTATAAATGCGGCGATCCCGTCTTCGTTATGACTGCCGTCTACAAAAACGTTTGGTCCTATCTGCTCCATTCTTCCGCGCCAGGTCATCTTTTTAATGCCTGACTTGACGCTATCAAGGTAAACACAGTCATCACCTTGCAGGACCTGCAGAGTCTTAAGTGCGGTCGCTGCATTGTATACCTGATAATGGGCATAACTTTGCACCATAAACATAACATCTTTATCATAGCCATATTTATATGAAAAATCAATATTTTTCTTATTAAATGATACTTGTGAGATATTATCCTTTCCTACAAAATAGATATCGCTTCCAAGCTCTTTTGCTCTGTTTATAAAGACCTGATCACATTCACTGTCTGACTTCCAGCAGACAAGTGGCACACCCTTTTTTATGATGCCTGCTTTTTCTCTGGCAATAAGCTCTGGCGTATCTCCCAGATACTCCATGTGGTCCATCCCGATCTGTGTTATCACGCAGATATCCTTTTTTGAAAGCGAGTTTGTCGCATCAAGCCTTCCGCCAAGCCCTGTCTCATATATGATGACCTGTGTATTCTTTAATGAAAAATATCTTTCTGCCATAAAGAAGACAAACTCAAAAAAAGACGGATGATAATCAGCCTTGATATCCTTCATCTCATCAAGCTTTTCCATCACATAGTTGGCACATGATAAAAAGTCTTCCCTGCTTATCAACTCGTCATTTATACGGATCCTTTCTCTGATGTCCAAAAGATGAGGAGACGTAAACATTCCCGTTATCTTGTTCTGTTCAATATATACGCTGTTTAGGAATGCACATGTGCTGCCCTTGCCGTTTGTTCCTGCAACATGTATGACAGTATCCGCTTTGGCCTCTCCGATAATATTAAGGAAAGCCTTTGTTGCATCCATATCGTTTTTTGCAGAAAAACGCGGTATCTGTAAAATATAAGATACCGCATCATCATAATCCTTAAATCTTTTCATGTCCTTGCCTACATTTTCGGAACAGTCCTTCTTTCGATAGCATCATCCCTGCATACATATCTGACATATGTCTCTTCCTTTAATATAGCCAGCCTTGCCGCATCGATGCTTATCAAAACGTTCCTGTATACATTACCTCTGATGATGATGGAAGCATTTCCCGCCATCGCCATCTTGCGGGATATCTCTTCCTTATCGCTCCTTATATCCCTGAGTTCCTCCTGGAGAGCATCCTTTTTCTTGCTCATTATCATGATGCGCTCTCTCTGGGCACTGTTAA
>CADAPR010000077.1:0-3404 GCA_902789785.1 uncultured Lachnospiraceae bacterium | reverse complement strand
CTTTTCCTTCTGTTCAAGCTGAAGAAATCTAGTATAGTCATCCTTTAGAAATCCTGCGTGTAAAACAGTCCTGACTTCCGAGCTGCTTCCTGCGGCATTTGCAACGATGCCTTTTAATCCGTGTGTATCACCGCCTATTATGAATCCCTGCTTTCCGCTGACTATTACATTGCCGTTAGTAGATATCTCGGAATTGATGATCGAGTTTGCGTATACGTCAAGTCCAGCATCAACCTTTGCATGCTCGATGAAATCAGAGAACACGTTTCCTCTCGCACTGACCTTGCCTCTTCCGGCACCGGTTATACCTCTTTGCAGTATTATATCTCCGCCCGCAAAGATGCTTGCAGCACCCACTGTTCCGTTTATCACGACATTC
Source organism: uncultured Lachnospiraceae bacterium (assembly GCA_902789785.1). GTDB lineage: Bacteria > Bacillota > Clostridia > Lachnospirales > Lachnospiraceae > Colinaster. The sequence continues at coordinate 3,025 of CADAPR010000077.1, read as the reverse complement.
CGTCCCGCACGGATCGTTACACCGTTCTCAACATCGCCGTTTATATAAAGATCGCCGTAAAATTCGACCTTCTTTCTAATAAGTGTGATATCCTCGTTTATCTCATAAACATCGAGTATCTCGATATTATTGTCCTTAAGACTGATCTTTCCGTCAATAAGGGCAAAGTACTCGTTTGTCTCATCGTTTCGCTGTATATGCTGGCCTCTTAAAGGCTGCTTTTCTCTGGCCATCTTCGCTACCATCTCATGCCCGAGTACATCAAAACCGTTAGTACCCTGAACTGCGGGATGATACTTGGCTATAAGCTGGCCTTCCTTTACATTTTCAAGACGTCCGACAGCAGCGTAATCAGTTGTTCCGTCTTCCCTTATCTCGGGAGTCTTATGCTCATCTATATCAAAGAAGAACTCAAAGTAGCCTTCCTTAGCAGGTACGAGCGGCTTTCCGGCGGCAACCTCAACAGGTGTATCATACACCCTGTCGTTGACCATCCTTATCAGTTCTTCGGTCTTGATGCCGACAACGACCTTGTTTGCTCTAAGCTCTCCGACAAGCTCGGGGACGATATATGTCTCATCCTCGGGATCTGCAAGTGTAAGAGTTGCGCTCATCCTGTCTTCGGCTATCTCAACCTTTATCTTCTTTTTGGAAATTTTCGGACTCCAAGTAGCCCCTCCTTCCTGCGGCTGTTCCACAGCAGGTGCGGCTTGTATATCCTTGCGGTCGGGATTGGCATTTCTTATCTTTGCCCTCAGCTCCGCCAGTTGTTCAGGTGTAAGCTTTTTTATCTCTTCCATTTTCCCAAAACATTTGTGTGATTTACATAACTACCTGCATTATATCATTTATATCGGCAATTGGCTACAATTATTTACTGAGCGGTCAAAAAAGGACTGCCAGTGGCGGCAGCCCTTTAAGATAGTCATTTATCTGTTTAGTTTTTCGATCTGTTTTATGACCTCATCCAGCATCTGTCTGTACTTTGCTAGCTTTTCCTTTTCCTCGTCAACCTTGGCCTTGGGAGCCTTTGAGATGAACTTCTCGTTTGCAAGCATTCCCTCTGCACGCTTGATCTCAGAATTCAACCAGGTCAGAAAATGGCATGTATATATTTGCTCCTGAGATGACAACGCTTACAGCATCATCGGCAATGCCTGTCATATCCTTTTGAACATATACGTCAGATGCGTTTGCAAGGGATGCAAAGAACAGCTTTCCTTCCTCAAATGTCTGTCTCATCTGATCATTGTCACTGACAACATATACCGCAGCCTTTCTTGAAGGAGCAACGTTCATGTTAGTTCTTGCGTTTCTTATTCCCCTTACGGCTTCCTTTATGCTCTCGATGGCTTTTTCTTCAGTCTTGTAGCTCTTAGCCTCATCATATACAGGCCATGAAGAGATCATTATGGACTCCTCTTCATCCTGCAGAGTACAGAATATCTCTTCCGTTACAAACGGCATATAGGGATGAAGCAGCTTCAGCGCGTCAATCAATACTGTTTTGAGCGTATACAGTGCTGCGTTCTGACTCTTTGCATTGTCTGAATTGTAGAGTCTGGGCTTTACCATCTCGATATACCAGTCGCAGAACTCATCCCAGATGAAATCGTAAACCTTCTGAACCGCGATCCCCAGTTCGAACTTGTCCATGTTCTCTGTTACATCTTTTACGACATCATTTAACTTGCTTATGATCCACTTGTCAACAGGTTCAAGATCTGATGCATCCGGTATACTTACCTGCTTGCCTTCCATGTTCATCATTATGAAACGGCTCGCATTCCATACCTTGTTTGCAAAGTTACGGCTTGCCTCGACTCTTGACATATAGAAACGCATGTCATTGCCGGGAGCGTTTCCTGTGATGAGTGTGAGTCTTAGTGCATCGGCGCCGTACTTGTCTATGATCTCAAGAGGATCGATACCGTTTCCGAGCGACTTGCTCATCTTTCGACCCTGATCATCTCTTACGAGACCGTGGAAGAGAACCGTATTAAACGGCTTTTGTCCCATCTGTTCGAATCCCGAGAATATCATTCTGATTACCCAGAAGAATATGATGTCATAGCCTGTTACCAGTACATCGGTCGGATAGAAGTACTTAAGATCCTCTGTCATCTCTGGCCATCCAAGAGTAGAGAAAGGCCACAGCGCTGAAGAAAACCATGTATCGAGCGTATCGGGATCCTGCTCAAATTGCGAGCCGCCGCACTTAGGACATGTATGAGGAGCTTCTTTGGCAACAACTATCTCGCCGCAGTCCTGGCAGTAGTATGCAGGTATCCTGTGACCCCACCACAGCTGACGCGAGATACACCAGTCACGAATGTTGTCTGTCCAGTTAAAGTATGTCTTTTCCATTCTTTGAGGAATGAGCTTGATGTCGCCGTTCTTTACAGCCTCGACCGCAGGCTTTATGAGCTCATCCATCTTAACGAACCACTGTGCCTTTATAAGAGGCTCGATAGTAGTCTTGCATCTGTCATGAGTACCTACGTTATGGGTGTAATCCTCGATCTTAACAAGAAGGCCGAGTTCATCAAGTTCCTTAACGATCGCTTCTCTTGCCTCATAACGATCCATGCCCTCAAACTTTCCGCCGTTCTTGTTAATGGTGGCATCATCGTTCAATATATTTACTTCGGGCAGATTGTGACGCTTTCCTACCTCGAAGTCGTTAGGGTCATGAGCGGGTGTGATCTTAACTACACCTGTTCCAAACTCCATATCAACATAATCATCTTCAACAACAGGGATGGCTTTGTTTACCAAAGGAAGCCATACCTGTCTGCCGTGAAGATATGTATATCTCTCATCCTTTGGATTTACCGCAACAGCGGTATCACCCAGCATTGTCTCCGGTCTTGTTGTGGCAAATGTCAAAAATTCTGTCTTGCTGGGCTGTCCGTTTTCATCAACGAGAGGATACTTGATATGCCAGAAATGGCCTGCCTGCTCCTCATATTCAACCTCGGCATCGGAGATAGATGTATTACATACAGGACACCAGTTGATTATC
>CADAPR010000076.1 GCA_902789785.1 uncultured Lachnospiraceae bacterium | reverse complement strand
GCAAGAAGAGGAGTTGTGGTTGTTTCTGTCAATTACAGACTAGCTGCGCTCGGATTCATGACACATCCTCAGATCATAAAGGAGCAACCCGACTTCCCGGCAAACTTCGGTAATCTTGACCAGCAGTACGGACTTAGGTGGGTTCAAAGAAACATAGCAAATTTCGGCGGAGATCCTAAAAACGTAACGATAGCTGGACAGTCTGCGGGCGGCGGCAGTGTTCTCAGCCAGATCGCATATCAGGGAAATAAGGGACTGTTTGAACGCGGAATAATCCAGAGCGGTATCGTAAAGAGTATAAACGGTTCATGGGGACTTACAAAGCCCTGTTCACTTGAAGAAGCAGCTAAAAAGGGAGAAGAATTCTTTGAACTGTTAGGTGTTAAGACTCTTGAAGAGGCAAGAGAACTGGATGCACTTTATATAAGAGATAAATATGCACAATACTGCGGAAATGACTTCTCTTTTGCGGGTATGGCAAAGAGATTCATGACGGTTCAGGATAATGTATTCTGCTGTGGCGATCCTTATGACGCGATCGTTAGCGGAAAAGCTCTTTCTGTTCCGATTATGGCCGGAAATACCTCAGACGAATTCCTTGAGGATACACAAAAATATGGTAAAATAAGTCCTGTAGAGTGGGCAGTAAAGAAGATGGCCGTAGACAGAAAAGAAAACGGAGTGGATCTGCCGGTATACTATTATTGCTTCGATCCGGATATACCGGGCGAGGATAATCCGGGAACCTTTCATTCAGTTGAGCTGTGGTTCTTCTTTGAGACACTTGCAAAATGCTGGCGTCCGTTTGTAGGAAGACACTATGATCTGGCAAGACAGATGTGCAATTACTGGTCGAATTTTGTTAAGACCGGAGATCCTAACGGATGCGATGCGGACAAAACCAAAATGCCAGAGTGGAAGCCATATACTAAAGATTGTACATGCAGCATGATATTTACCGGTGACGGAGCAAAAACAGTATATAATGACAGTGACAGCATAAAGGAACTGTTGCAACAGTAAGGAAAAAGATGAGCAAGAATACGAAGAATCTTATCATAGGAATATTAATTGGAGTGTTTGCATTTGCCATAGTTGTAACCGGGGCTGTATTTGCTTATAGCAGATTTTTTATATCTTCATCAAATGAAGAGGTTATGACAGATGAAAAAGCAGATAAAAAGGATAAGAGCAGCAAAGATAGAAAAGATATCGATAATGTAGATCATTTATCAAATACGGCAAGACATCTTGAACGCAAGATGATAACTGTAGATTATGACAGCGATGCAATAAAGTATAATCCGAGTGTTGCCGCATATAAGCCCAAGGCTGATCTCAGTGATGTCTATGATATCGAGAGAGTGTATCTGGGGGATGAGGCAAGAGAAAAGCTTGCAAGGAATAATTTTGTTGTAGCTTACGGCAGCGAAGCAGAATTCTTTGATCTGTATGAATTCAACAGATATGCTCAGTACGCAAGCTTTGTCACAACAGATTCGATGATGCATACATATCATCTTTATTTTGCCATGCTGCAGGAGAATACCGAGAGAAACTATCTTTACGGCAATATAGAGAGACTCTCTAAGAGAATGTATGATAATTGTCTTGCTCAGTATGAAGAACTAAAGGGTTCTGAATGGGAGGAAGCTTCAAGGTTAAATACAGCATATTTTGCAATCGCATGCACTCTGCTTGAAACCGATATAGATATACCTGAGGAAGTAAAAGAAACTGTTGATGAAGAAATAAAAAAGATAAATGCATCAGATACTGTAGCAGTTTCAGAAATAACCGGTGCCATGGAGGATTATTCCCAGTATAAGCCAAGGGGATACTATGACGGTGATGAGCTTTTAGAGAGATACTTTAAGGCAATGATGCTTTTCGGACATCTAAATTTTGCTCAAAAGGATGAGACAAATAACAGATGTGCACTCCTTATGACTCTTGCAATGGATGAAGAATCATACAAGGAGTGGGATGCGGTATACGAAGTTACATCTTTCTTTGTAGGTGCCAGTGATGATAACGGATATTATGAATATCTTCCGCTTATCGATGAAGCATATGGCCAGGGGATCAGCGCTTCAGATCTTATAGGGGATAAAAAAGGATGGGACAGGTTTGATGAGCTTACTGCAAGTCTTGAAGCTCCTGCGATCAACTCGGAGATCTTTGCCGATGATGAGGGGAAGACTGATAAGAACGAAGAATCTAAGGGATATCGCTTCATGGGACAGAGATTTACTCTTGATGCTGCCATACTGGACAAACTTATATACAGCAATGTAAAGCAAGCAGATGACGGTTCTAAGAGAATGCTGCCGGATGCACTTGATGTACCGGCTGCAATGGGCAGTGACATGGCTCTTTCAGTGATAGCTGATGAGGGACTTGACAGATATCCCAATTACTATGATCAGATGGATAAAGCCAAGGCTGTTGTAAAGAAGGCCGACGAAGATGGATACAGATCAAGATCTCTTTACGGTGGATGGCTGTATACCTTAAATCCCATACTTATTAAGAAGGGCGAGGGCTATCCGTCGTTTATGACTAACGATGAATGGCAAAAGAAGAGTCTTGAAAGCTATCTGGGAAGCTATACAGAGCTCAAGCATGACACAGTACTGTATGCAAAGCAGGTCATGGCTGAGATGGGCGGCGGAGATGATACGGTATATGATGACAGAGGATATGTAGAACCGGAACCTGAGCTTTATGACAGGTTATATACGCTCACCAAAAACACATCAGACGGACTTGATAAGCTCGGTGTCATCAGTAATGAGGATAAAGAAGGCTTAAGACTATTAGGCGAGCTTGCAAAGAGTTTAAGAGATATTTCGATCAAGGAATTGAATAATGAATCGCTAAGCGATGATGAATATGAACTCATAAGAGGATACGGCGGAAGCCTAGAGCATTTCTGGAAAGATACACTAAAGAACAAGACAGACAAGGAGTATATAGATTCCAGAGAGTTTCCTATGGCGCTTGTTACCGATATAGCTACGGATCCAAACGGATCATGTTTACAGCTCGGAATAGGCGGCGCCTCTACAATATATGTTATCTTCCCGATCGACGGGCAATTGCATATAGGCAGAGGAGGAGTGTTTAACTTCTATCAGTTTGAGCAGCCTATATCCGATCGCATGACCGACAAGGAATGGCGCATAAAACTCGGCATGAGCATGGATGATAACGACGAGTATCATTTCGAGGAAGTAGAACAGCCGGCATGGACACAGAGCTACAGATACAGATGGCATTATGGCGACTAGGGTTAAGAAAAAGACAAAAGAGCATATAGCTATAATAGCGGCAGTGATAGTTATTATCACTGCCTTTATCTTATTGTGGTGGTACTGTGCATTTCTGCCTTCCTGGATAGAATGGAAAACGGTCAGAACGGATTATGGCGAAGGTTTTATCCAACTAAAAGACAGACACCTGAGCATATATGATAATGAAAATGATGACAAGTCTGTATGGCGTTCTAAAGATGATATGGCAATTCAGTCTGTCATTATAAAGGATATAGACAGAGACGGCATGGAAGAGCTGATCATGCTTGTATGGAAGCATGGAAGCTACGGAGAACACAGGCCGTTCTGGGTAAAGAATAATGATATAGCTCTTAAACAGCATATATTCATATATAAATATGACAGGAGCAGAGAAATGCGCCTTCGACCTGTATGGATGTCATCACAGCTCGAATATGAGGTTTTATCTATTGCTTCAGGAGAAGCCGATACGCTTATAGTAACTGACAGACAAAACAGATCACATGTATGGCGATGGGAAGGATTCGGACTAAAACTTCTGGGTAATTCAAAAGAGCATAAGATAAATATTATCTGCGCGGGTGATAATCTTATTCATCAGTCCCTTCTTAACGGTACAGATGATTATTCGTACCTGTATGATGAAATATCCGAAAAGATCAAAGAGGCGGATATAGCTATGGTCAATCAGGAGACGATCCTTGTAGACGATAAGGGAGCTGTAAGCGATTATCCAAGATTCGGAACGCCTGTAAGTGTCGGCAAGGCGTTGGTTGATGCCGGGTTTGATGTTATATGTCTTGCAAACAATCATGCTTTGGATAAGGGAATGTATGGTATAGATACAACAATAAAATACTTTAAAGAGCTTGGTGTTTATACCGCAGGTGTACATGGGAGAAAAGAAAGCGCGGATAATGCGAAGGATTCGATTACATGGATTGAAAAAGACGGAATAAGAATAGCTGTTCTTTCGTTTACCGATTCATTAAACTCAATACATGTTCCTGATGAATATAAACATGCTGTTGAAACACTAAAGGATGAGAAAAGAGTCTCTAAAGCTATCAAATATGCAAGAGCACGAGCAGATGCTGTTATAGTATACGTGCATTGGGGAGAGGAATATGAAGAATCTGCAAACGATCGACAAAAGGATCTTGCAGGGATGCTGTCAGAAAACGGTGCAGATGTGATCGTAGGATCTCATCCGCATGTTGTCCAACAGACAGAGATCATACCTAAAGAGGAAAGCGGGCATGAGACGATAGTATATTATTCACTCGGAAACTTTCTATCAGCACAGGAAAGAAAAGACTGCAGACAGAGAGCTTTTGCTGAATTCATGATATGCAAAGGAACAGATGGAAAAATATCCATCATCAAGTTAGATGATATGCAATAGAGACTGTCTAAAGTACTAAAAATATACATTACGGATAAAAAGATATAATACATCTTGACATTATATATTGCGCAAAATATAATATGACAAAAGATAAATAAAAGAGGTATTAAAATTGGCACAGGAATACGAACAGCTTTTACTTAAAAACCAGCTATGCTTTCCACTATATGCCTGCAGTCGGAAGATAGTATCGAATTACACACCATTCCTAAAACCTTTGGGACTTACATATACGCAGTATATAGTGCTGATGGTCTTATGGGAGTATGAGAGTATAAATGTCGGTAAACTGGGCGAGATACTCTATTTAGATGCGGGAACACTTACACCGCTACTTAAGAGGCTTGAAAAGGCAGGATATGTTACCAGACAGCGATCAAAGGATGATGAAAGGGTAACCATTATAAGCATTACTTCTGAAGGTGAAGAACTTAAGGAAAAATGCAAGGATATTCCTTTAAAGCTATCTTCAAAAGGATCAGCAATTGATGATAGCGAGGCAAAGGAGCTTTACAGGCTTTTGTATAAGTTTCTTGAAGATGATTGAGTGGTTGCGCTTTTGAATATTTAACACAAACTTAAAAGGTCTAAAATGTGACGTAAGCATTATCAGGTAAGATATCAGTTTCCCTTATTGTATTTTAGACTTTTTATAGTACATACAGCATGAAAGATTAAAAACATAGATTAATATTATGAGGCAATAAAATGGGAAATCTTTATGATACGATCATGGGTAGAAAAAGTGTTAGGACATTTGATTCGACGCCGCTTTCACAAAAGCATTTAAAAGATCTTGAGGAATATATAAAAGATATAAGGAATCCTTTTGATATTCCGGTTGAATTTGTACTTCTTGATGCAAAGAAGCATAGATTAACAAGCCCGGTTCTGACAGGTGAAAATCTATATGTGGCGGGTAAGGTAGCTAAAAAACCTTATGCTGATGTGGCCTTTGGATATAGTTTCGAAAAGCTGGTTCTTTATGCATGGAGGCTTGGGATAGGAACTGTATTGATCGGAGGAACGATGAAGAGAGATGCGTTTGAAACAGCAGCTTCTTTAAAAGATGGTGAAATGATGCCATGTATAAGTCCTTTGGGATATCCTGCAAAGAAAAGATCCATTAAAGAGACCATGATGAGAAAAGGTATTAATGCGGATTCACGCATCTTGGGAGATAAGCTGTTTTTCAAAGAAAGTTGGGGAAAACCTCTAACTCCTGATGATGATATGGCACAGGTACTTGAGATGGTAAGATGGGCGCCTTCTGCAGTAAACAAGCAGCCATGGAGGATAATATCTGCAGATGGAGTTTATCATTTTTACGAAAAGAAGGATAAGGGGTTCATAAATGAAGCCACCGGAGATATTCAAAAGGTAGATGTTGGTATTGCTTTATGCCATTTTGTTATGAGCATTGAGGAAAAAGGGAAAAAGGCAGTCGTTAAGGTAAGTGACCCTAAAATCGATATACCTATCGATGCCGAGTACATTGCAAGTGTAGAGATATTTTAACCGAAGCCATAGGGCAAGGGCTATCTATCATCTGTATGTAATCTTCTCGATGAAAATAGCGAAAGAAGTCCGTTGGTCCCTCCTTCCGCATACTCTGAAGACGCTAAAATACAGGATTCTTATGAGAATAGTGATCAAAAGGAACCCCTAGGAACCCCTGGGAACCCCTCAAACATCATTTTGTTCGACAAAGAAAAAAGCCCGAGACCCGCTAAATCTCAAGCTTTTTCATGAATTATATTCGTGCGGAAGAAGGGACTTGAACCCTCACTCTCTGGGAGAACATGATCCTTAGTCATGCCTGTCTGCCAATTCCAGCACTTCCGCTTACCGCGTATCGCTTTCGCGCGACTGCAAAAGATATATTACCACCTATTTTACACCTCGTCAACCCTAAATTTCATAATATTTAAACTTGACACAGAACCCAAAAAACTTTAAAATACATAGGTGCTTGCAGAAATGGCGGAATTGGCAGACGCGCACGGTTCAGGTCCGTGTGGTAGCAATACCATGAGGGTTCAAGTCCCTTTTTCTGCATAGATATAAAGGCTTTTCGTATTTGATTTGCGAAAAGCCTTTTAATTTCTTTTATATGATATTTCTTCCTTTTCTATACCTTTCCATATATTCTTCGTTTATCTCCTTGATCTCGCGTTTGCCGTCTATATAATCCTGATATATGTCCCAAGGAGATCCACCGCCAAGCCAGCATGCCGAGCAATTCTCACATCCTCCTCCACAGTCCATTGAATCATGTATGATCTTTTCACGTTCTTCTTGTTGTCTTATGTAAAAGAAAAACTCAATGATTAAACACAAACTCTATTTATGCGTGTTAGGACATATAGATAATTTAATTGCAGAGGTGAAAGATAACGAGTTCCCATAGGAGATAATAAACCGACAAATGGATGGTTTGACTTGGTAGTGAAATAATTAACAATAACTTACAAAATGAGAACTGGGAAGGCAAAATGTTTCCCCAGTTTTTATGTTATAATGCTATTATCTTGCAGAAAGGATCGTATATGAAAAAAATAGGATTGGTAGGAGGCACCGGGCCTGAATCTACAATTATGTATTATAAAGAATTAAATTCCAGAATTGATAAGATCACAGATGGAAAGCATATGCCGGAGATTATTATTGAGAGCGTGGATTTCAGAAGAGCATGGGATTATGTTTCTTCGGGGGAATATTACCTTCTTAAGGAATATCTCTCCGAAAAAGTACATAGTCTGGAAAAAGCAGGCGCAGAAGTAATATCTTTGACGGCCGTGACGATGCATATTGTGTTTGAAGAATTGGTTAACGATACTGGTGTTTCATTGATTAGTATTCCTAAAGCGGTCTGTAAAGAGGTTGAGAATAAAGGATATAAAAAGATACTTCTTCTTGGAACCATTTTTACAATGGAACAGGATTATATGAAAAATGATTTCAAGGACGCAGGTATAGAAGTAGTTATTCCTGATGAAAATGATCGGAATCTTGTGGCAAAACGCATTTTTGAGGAGTTGGAACTGGGAATTGTTAAGGAAAGCACATTAAAAGAGTTTCAAAGCATAATAGATAAAATGCGGGATCAATATGGTATTGAAGCAGTCGTACTGGGGTGTACGGAACTTCCTCTTTTACTGAATTCGGAAAATTGTTCTGTTCCGTGCCTAGACAGCGTTGAAATACACATAAATGATTTGATCCATGAGGCTTTATAGGGGGATATATTCCAGTAAAACGTGCTAAGAAAGTAGGAAAAATGGGAACAATTAGGGACTATAGAAACATGGTGGAACAACCCTGGGGAAAGATGTTCTACGAATTGATTTATGAACAACTGAATATTTCAGAAGAAAAAAGAGTAAGAATCCTGGATTTTGGAGCAGGATTTTGTATAACAGCAAATTATTATGCAAAGAATCACGAAGTTGTTGCTGTTGAGCCGAATGAGGAAATGTACAATCTGCGAGCGGAAGATAATGAGTATACTCTGATCACTCAAGGGGGGGATTATCTTAAGGCCGTTCCTGATAATTATTTCGATGTTGTTCTTTGTCATAATGTTTTGGAATACATAGAAAACAGAGAAGCAGTTTTAGATCAATTGGTGAGAGTAGTAAAGTCGGAAGGAATTCTTTCTATAGTCAAACATAATCTTTTGGGTAGAGTAATGGGAAGTGCTGTGCTTGGTGATGATCCCAACGCGGCATTGGAGCTGCTGAATAATGTTTCCGAGGACAGCATGTTTGGAAATAGAAGTGTTTATAGTAACGAGCTACTTATTGAAACATTGTCTCATGATATGATACTTTCCGATAACTATGGAATAAGGGCATTCTTCGGATTGTCTTCGAATAATGAGATCAAGTATACAAATGAATGGTATCAATCGATGCTTGCGTTGGAAATCAAAACAAGTACTATGGAAGAATTCAAAAAGATTGCTTTTTTTAATCATCTGATATTCAAGAAGGAAACGGAGGAACGGAACGATCCTTCATAGCTTATGCAGGAAGTAAATTCAAGTTTGTAGAGATCCTTATCTTTAAATATAAATGAGGATTGTATGGAAGAAATAAACGATTCAATAGTTATCAAATCAGCTGAAACTGATGAGGAGTTGTGCGGAAGAGGATA
>CADAPR010000075.1:8036-8732 GCA_902789785.1 uncultured Lachnospiraceae bacterium | reverse complement strand
CTTAAAAAGGAATATGATGACGAGATGGCAAGACTTAACGGCAGTACTTCAAAAGAAGATAAAGAAGATAAAGCTGAAAATTAGGGGGAAGATATGGATACACAGGAGATTAAAAAAGATAAAAAGCAAAACCGCATACTTAAGGCGCTGTCAAGACTCGGAGCACATATATATGAAGTCTTCAAGGATTATCCGGCAACAATGATAGCGATCATAGCTGCCGCGTTTTTAGGCGCGATACTTGCTGGCGACAATATTATCGCAGATGACTATGAGGAGGAAGCAGTCCGAGTCATAGGATTCTTCCTTATCTTTTCCTTCCAGGCGATCATGTATGAGGAGGTATTTAAGAACAGACTAAAGATAAGGATAGCAGGATATGCTTTATCTTCAGTCATATCATTTGTATCTGTATATATATTCTCATATGAGGATGAGATCCTCTTTGGCACATCAGCAGATACTGTCAAAGAAATAAGTGCAAGGATACTGTTTGTGTATGGCGTTGTGATGACAGGATGTGCCGTATATCACATGTTTAAAAGACTTGAAGAGGATTTTGAGATTTACTGTACCAAAGCTTTTTTGGAACTTTTAAAAGCTTCTGTTGTATACGGCCTGTTTGCGATAGGTCTTGGTATAATAGTATTTATTTTCAATGAGCTCATATATGATACAGATGATTTTGTATGGCAG
>CADAPR010000075.1:0-7970 GCA_902789785.1 uncultured Lachnospiraceae bacterium | reverse complement strand
GCCATAATCTATATCTATATAGTCAAGATATTTGTGACTGATACGGTTCCTTCAAACAGAGTATTTGAAATACTGGCATTTTTATTCTCGATAGGCATGCCGGTCTGGACAATGCTGCATGCTCTTTTGGACAGGAATGGACAGACTGAAGAAAAGCAGCAAAAAGGCTTTTCAAAAGTGGCCGTTTTTATTCCGTATGCGTTTATCCCGTTTATCATTCTTCAGTGCTGGAGCATCGGTATAAGAATAAAGGATTACGGATTTACGACATCCAGATACAGTGCGGTCGTTCTGATCATAGCCGAGATCATATACTTTATCCTGTATGCGATCCATCACAGAGGAAAGAAGCATGCCATTTCATGGATGCTGTTTGCACTCATGGCTATATCTTTTCTTGCAGCCATCATGCTCATCATGCCGGGGATATCCTATGATGATGTGGTGATAAGATCACAGACAAAAAGAATTGAAAAAATGATAGATAACAAGAATCTTACAGATAAGGAAAAATCTGCGATAAAGAGTGCCTACAGAGCTATAGACAGGGTCGGATACAAGGGAGAGAACGCTCTTAATAAAAAGTTTTCAAAAGCTCAGATAGATGAGATCAAGGAATACAGTGATTATAACGACTGGAATTCTGACAAGATATATCCGTACTACAACAATAGCCATGTTTCTATAGATGTATCTGAATACAGCAGACTTACTTTTGCTTCTTCAACCGATAACAGGTCGGGATTATCTACATATGAATATGAGATAATGACTATAGCCAAAGATAAAGAAAGACAGATATATAAGGTTGATATAAGTGAGATCATTAAGTGGATAGATGCAAATGGCGAAAAAGGATCACGTGATCTGGATCTTACAGGAAGAGAAAAAATAAGGATCGATGACAGAAGAGATTTCTTCATTACCCGATTAAACATGACATATGATCTTGAAACAAAAGAAGCCCAGTATGTATCGTTTGACGGATACATACTGGAAAGATAGACGTCAGTTTCTCTGCTTTAGGCTTTCCTTGTATCTTGCCTTGTTATCATACATAAGCTTGTCGGCACGCTGGATATAAGGAGCAAGAGTTGGATAGCTTCCCGTACCTACGTGAACAAGACCAATGCTGGCATGGAGCGTATATGGCGCATCCATTCCGGCATTTTCTTTTTCTATTGCTTTTATAAGATCAGCTTCGAATGTGAGATGTCTGTCGGGGTTCTTTGATGCGAGGATGACGGCAAACTCGTCACCGCCGTATCTAGCTGCGACCTCGTCGGATGTGATGACTGATGCAAGAGCACGTCCCATTGCCTTAAGGCAATTATCTCCGGCTTCGTGTCCGAAGGTATCATTTATGTATTTAAGGCCGTCCATATCTATGCTGGCAACACTTAGATAGATCTCGCGTCTGGTAGATCTGTCCAGGATCATGTTCATGTTCTGCTCAAAACCTCTTCGGTTGCATATCCCTGTCAGCGAATCGGTAAGATACATGGATTTGATCTCTTCCATGTTCATATATTCATTATGTACGTTGTACTCATCAAGAGCGTTTCCGAGTGCCGAAAGATAAGCCTGAGTATAGTTATTGGGCCCTGAATTTTCAGGATATACGGACATCATATATCCATAGCATTTGTTCTGCGAATGTATAGGATGAACATAGTATATCTGAGGTGTTTCCGTATCAAAAAACTGCACGGGAAGAAGATCTCTTCTTGAGAAGGATAGATCCGGTGATTCGTAGCAGTTGTTCTCATCCCTGAAGAATATCCTCTTTAGGATCATTTTGTCAGTATATTCGTTGGTCTGTTCAACGGAGCGCTTTGTGGCATTTAGAGCATCTTCACAAAGACAGATATATGAGTATGAGGCTTCATTGTGCTTGAAGTATGCATCTGCGTTTGAGAAGATATCCTCTATATCTAAAGACATCTGGAACCCGTTGTACATATAAACGACCATATCAAGTCCCTGATATTTCTGATTCAGTCTCTGAACGTCAAAATGTACCTTATCCTTTACGGTACATATACGGCATCCGCAGCTGTTTCTTAGGATCATCTTGCTCGGAACAAAGGTCTCCTTCGGAGGACATTCTCCGTTTATCGCAGCATGCAGTGTCAAAACAGCCATGCGGCCAAACTCCGGAATGTTCCCGTCAAATGTCGTTATCGGGATATCGCTGTGCTGTCCGCTCTCCTCATTGTCATAGCCAGAGACGCAGACATCTTCGGGAACGCGTATGCCTCTTTTTGTCAGCTCTTTGCATATTGCAAGAGCCATGTAATCGTTTGCACAGACTATCGCCTGAGGAAGATCACTGCCGCCGTGAGTAAAGAAATCGACTGCTTCAGCTCCTTTGTTATACCAGTAATCTCCATAGAATATCATGTCATCGGTGACATCAAGACCGGCCTCTGACATTGCTTCCTCATATCCGCGGAATCTGTCGCGGGCATCCTGAAGCTCCCATCTGCCCGTCATGTGACAGATGTTTGTAAAGCCGTGATCTTTTATGAAATGATTGGTGATGTCCTTAATGGCCTGCCTGTCGGCAAGGAGCATGTCGTAGAAGCGTTCTGTTCTCTTTTTGAGATAGACGATGGGACATTTGACGTTCTTGGTGAAATAGTCATACACTGTTTCACCCATCTTATCTATATTGAAAAGCGTTTCATCGATTATGAAGCCGTCAAAAGAATCGGGGACGGGGATCTTGTATACAGATGATTCTCCTTCTCCGTAAAGAACTATGTTGTGATCATATATGCCATAGTTTACAAAGACAAAAATATCGTAATCCAGTTTAAGGACTTCCTTGTAGATGCTGTCAATCAGCGTCATGCAGTATTCGTTGGCGGTCTCGCCAATTATCAATCCGATACGTTTCCTCATTCCTGTACTATGCCTCATGAACAAAAGATAGGTCACTTAATAATTTTATCAAATTCTTAAGCTTACAACAAGGTGATATCTAAAAAGAAAAACGTTTAATATGATGCTTTACAAATGACCTGTCAGCATTTATAATACTCACAGAAACTTGTATACAAGTTATTTAGGGACACTAGTATACAAGGACAAAAACGGGGGAACTTAATATGAAAGAGATAGCAAAGCTACCTACAGAGACAGCAAGAGACTATGCATTAAGAGCCATCAGGGAAAACATCGTTTCTCTTGATCTTGAACCGGGAACCGGTATAAGTGAAAACGAGATCGCGGGATTTTTGGGTGTGAGCAGGACACCTGTAAGAGAAGCGATACAGGAACTTAGCAAGGCGGCCGTCATAGAGATCTATCCCCAGAGGGGAAGCTATGTGGCACTCATTGATTCGACATTTGTTGAAGAGGCCAGGTTTTTAAGGAAAACGCTCGATATAGCAGTCATTGAGGAAGCGTGTGATCTTGCTACACAGGCTGACATCGACAGACTTGAAGAGAATGTAGCACTGCAGGAGTTTTATCTTCAGACTCAGGCGGCAGACAAGATATATCTTCTCGATGACGAATTCCATAAGCTGATATATTCTGCGGCGAAAAAGGAAACACTTCATGCCATGCGTTCAAACATAATGCTTCATTTTGACAGAGTAAGGACTCTTTCTATGAAGACTGTCAAGGATACCAAGATAGTCGGTGATCACAGACAGATGCTCGAATCGATAAAAAAGAAGGATAAGGAAAGCTGCAGGATGCTAGTTGAGAAACATCTTTCAAGATACCACATCGACGAGGCTGAGATAAGAGCGGCATACCCGCAGTATTTCAAAGATTAACAATTAAACGTTAAACTAAATAATCTTATTTGTGCAAAACAACCAAATTGTATATATCAATTTGGTTGTTTTTTACGTTTAGACAAAGCAAACACGATATGCTAATATACTTGTATACTAGTAAAGCAGATATTAACGGAGGTGTCAGATGAGCGCCGGTGAAAAAGCTTCAAAAAGTAAAGTAAAAGCACCGAAACAGAAGACAAACTGGAAAATATATATAAAGAGATACTGGCAGCTGTATGCATTGCTTCTTCTCCCGATGGTTTATCTTCTGATATTCAAATATATTCCGATGAAGTACATACTCATCGCTTTTAAGAAATACAGTATCGTCAAGAAGGTCGGCGAGATGCCCTGGGCAAACAACCACGGCATGCAGTACTTCATACAGGCATTCAGCAACAATGATTTCAAGAATGCATTAAGAAACACTGTAGTACTCAATGTACTGGATCTTTTGATCGGTTTCCCGATCCCGATAATCTTCGCGCTCATCTTAAACGAGCTTCCGTTTAAGAAGTTCAAGAAGACGGTACAGACAATAGCCTACATGCCCCACTTCCTTTCGTGGGTCATCATATACGGACTGGCTATCCAGCTGTTCACACCGACAAACGGACTTATAAACATGTTCATCCAGAGACTCGGAGGAGAGTCGGTTCCATTCCTAAACGATCCTGTCAAGTGGGTCGGGACCTACATCTTCCTAGGCGTATGGCAGAGCTTCGGATGGAACTCGATCGTATATCTGGCGGCTATAGCAGGTATATCACCTGAGCTTTATGAAGCGGCATCGGTTGACGGAGCCAACAGATTCGAGAAGATGTGGCACATTACACTGCCGGGCATAAGAGGCACGATAGTCACACTGCTTGTAATGGCACTTGGAAACATCCTTGGATCAAACTTCGACAGACCGTTCGCATTGCAGAACAACCTGGTAATGAAGTACGCCGAAGTTATTTCAACATTCGTTTACAAACACGGTATCAAAGGTCTGCAGTTCTCATTAACGACCGCAGTCGGACTGTTCCAGTCGGTAGTAGGAGTATTCTTCCTTCTGTTTGCCAACTGGCTTGCCCGCAGACTCGGCGAACGCGGAATATGGTAGGAGGTGAGATAGATGGCCAAGGATACTAAGATAGACAAGAGAAAAGTTAAAGAAAAAGACGGCGCGGAAGAGATCTCAAGAACCATCAAATCCAAGACTACCAGACGAGTGGACATGGTATTCGTCGTTATATGTATCTTTATAAGCGCGATATGTCTCATACCGATGATCAACCTTCTGGCAAGATCGCTCTCGGGAACAGACTTTTTGGTAAAGCATGAGGTATATCTGATACCAAAGGGATTCAACTTTGATGCGTATTCAACAGTACTGGGAGATGCCAAGTACGTAAAAGCCTTCATATGGACAGCATTCCTGACACTGGTCTGCACGCTGTTATCGCTCACGATGACAACGCTGTGTGCATATCCGCTGATCTTTGAGAAGCTTAAGGGAAGAGGACTTTTCAATATCGTGATAACGATAACGATGTTCTTCAACGCAGGAACGATACCGAACTACCTGCTCATGAAAGAACTCAATCTCTTGGATAACCCGCTTGTACTGATCATACCGAGCTGCTTAAGCGTTTACAACATGATCATCATGAGAAGCTTCTTCTACGGCATACCGGATTCACTGAGAGAATCGGCCGAGATCGACGGAGCATCGTTCTTTAAGATCCTGCTAAGCATCTACATACCGTTATCAAAGCCGGTGCTCGCAACATTGGCGCTCTTCTATGCGGTAGGACGCTGGAACGGATATTCCGATGCGCTTATGTATATGAAGGATAAGGATTTCTATCCTCTGCAGCTTCTTTTGTACAACATACTGAACAACATCAATTCGGTCGAGGTGGCAACACTTGAAGGATTCTCTACTCCGGGACTTTCAGAATCGTTAAAGGCTGCGATCGTAATGTTCTCAACGATACCGATCCTTTGTATCTATCCGTTTTTACAGAAGTACTTCATTCACGGCGTAACACTCGGAGCGGTAAAGGAATAGTAACAGGAATCAACGGCACGGACCGTTATTCATAGAAAATTTTTTGCAAATAATCAGGGAGGTAAAAAATGAAGAAAAAAGTTTTATCCGTACTTCTTGCATCTACCATGGTAATGTCTATGGCTGCATGCGGAGAACAGACAACTGAGGCACCTGCAACAGATACACCTGCTACAGACACAACTACAGTGGCTGAGCCTGCAGATGATACTACAGCAGAGCCTGCAGAGGTTTCAGAACTTACAGACGGTAAGTTTGCAGAGACAAGACACATCACAGTTGAAGTTTATGACCGTGGAAATGACGGCGGATCAGATCCTACAAACAACATGTATACAGAGTATATCAAGAAGGGTATGCTCGAGGATCACAACGTAGAAGTTGAGTTCGTAGCAGTTCCCCGTTGGACAGAGGTTGACGAGATCAACAACCTTCTTGCAGCTGGAACAGCTCCTGACATCTGCGTAACATACTCTTATCCTACAATCCAGACATACGCTAGCATGGGCGGTGTTCTTGATCTTCAGAGCTATGTAACAGATTACAAGTCAGAACTTACAAACCTTTGGAACTGGCTCGGCGAGACAAACATCTACTGGGATCAGGATATCAACGACGGAACACTCTGGGCTATAGAAGGTAAGAGAGCTAACCCCAGACGTATCCTTACATTCGTTCGTCAGGACTGGCTTGATGCCCTCAACATGAAGGCTCCTACAAACAAGGCTGAGTTCTACGACATGATCTGTGCATTCAGAGATAACGCAGATACACTTCTTGGCAAAGATGCTAAGAAGATGGTTCCTTTCTCAGTTTCTTACGATGTAGGCTGGAGAGCAGCTCTCCTTATCGAGTCTGAGATCGATCCCGCTATAACAGACAAAGAGTTCTACGTAAACGGATTTGATGACAGAAAGCTTACAGAAAACGGAACAAAGGAAGCTATCAGAACACTTAACAAGTGGTATAACGAAGGTCTTCTTTGGAAAGATTTCGCTCTGTACGGATCAGGCGATGCTACAGAAGACGACATGATGAAGGCTGGTTACGTTGGTGCATTCCAGCACAACTGGGATTATCCTTTCAGAAACGGTGATGATTCCATCCAGGCTAACCTTAAGAGACTTGTTGGCGACAATGCTAAGTACGTTGCAGTTGACTGCTTCGAGAACAAGGCAGGCCAGACACTTAAGTTCGGTATCACAGAAGCCGGCGACAGAAAGATCTTCTTCCCTAGCACAAACGATGAGCCTCTTGCTTCTATGCTCTATCTTGACTGGATCTCTGATCCTGATCATATCGAGTATCTCCAGAAGGGTGACGAAGGTGTTACACACAACGTTCTTCCTGACGGCGCTATCGAGATAATCGCAGCTGAAGGCGATGCTATCATGAACTCTGGTCAGAACATTGATATGACTATCACATGTAATGGTCTTCACTTCAAGGATGACGCTCTTACAAGCCTTTCAATGGCTCACAGCTATGCAAGCGTTGACCCTGCAGATGTAGAGACAGCTATCAAGCTCGCTATGACAAATCCTAGATTTGAGAAGAACGTAAAGGTTGCTCCTATCACAGCTGAAGAAGGTATGGGCGAAGCTCTTTCTTCAAAGAGAGACGAAGTTTACGATACATCAGTTGTTGCTCCTGCAGATTCATTCGATGCTACATGGGATGCTGCTATGAATGATTACCTTTCAGCAGGCGGACAGGCTATCATTGATGAGCGTACATCAGCTTGGGAAGCTGTATACGGAAGCTCAACAAGCCTTGAGTAATACAAGATTAATAGTGATTTGAAGTATATTTAAATACGGGCGCTCCATCCCTGATGGAGCGCTCTATTTAAAGAATGTTACCTTGATCTGTTCAAAAGATGTTCAGATGCATGGACGTATTTTGAATGAGTCAATCTAACTCGGATTAGGAAAGAGGATACTAAGCATGGAAATGACATTCAGATGGTTTGGGACCGGATTTGATACAGTCACACTCAAGCAGATAAGACAGATCCCGGGAGTTACAGGAGTCATAACCACACTGTATGATACAACGCCCGGAGAGGTGTGGAGTCAGGAAAAGATTCATGCTCTGAAAAAAGAGGTTGAAGA
>CADAPR010000074.1 GCA_902789785.1 uncultured Lachnospiraceae bacterium | reverse complement strand
TCAGACAAGGTTGCTGCTGAAGCAACAGCCTGCTGTCTTGTTATGCTGTCAACATTGTCCTGAGCTGCCTTTACTCTTGCTCTTGCAGCTTCTATCTGAGCTTCATATACAGCCATGGAAGATACACGCCCTGTCGTAGCCTGTGCATAGGCCTGAGCGGTCATCTCGCCTGTAAGAGCTCCTGCAGTGTATTTATAGATAAGATCCTCAAGATCCTTTTCTGCCTTTTCAAGCTCTTCGCTCTCGCTGTCTTCAAGGTAAAAGAGCACCTGATCCTTTGAAACGGTGTCGCCTTCCTTTACGGCAACACTTGCTATCTTTCTTGAATCCTTTACCATAACGCTGTAGGGATCATCTGCTTCAACCGTTCCCGTTCCTCTTATCTTTTCCGTGACGTGATGGTAGCTGCCTGGATATACTTGGTAGCGACCTCAGGCAGTGACTTGTTCATGATACTGTTTGAGAAAAATGTCAGTATCAGCATCACAGATAAAAAGATGATCGCGATGTTCTTTATGACATCCTTTTTTATCTTTATGGTATTCTTCTCGTTTATCTCATTGTTCATGTTATGTAAACCTTATCCTTTCATACCGCCCTGGTATGTGATACCCTCGACAAGATATTCCTCTCCGTACTGGAATACTAAAAGTGTAGGTATCATATATATCGTGGCAACAGCAAAAGCTATGCCTATCTCTCCCTGATTTATCTTTGATAAGAAGACCGACAGTGGATGCATGTCGCTGTCGCTTAAGAGTACAAGCGGCTGCTCTACCATGTTCCAGTAGTCGATAAATAATAGGATGCATACGCTGGCTATCGCGCTCTTGCAAAGCGGTATGCATATCTGGGTGAATATCTTAAACTCTCCCGCACCGTCTATCTTTGCGGCCTCTATTATGCCCTCACAAAGAAGTTTGGTACGAGTGTTACCTGGTAAGGCATCAGCATCAGTATTATATATGCAAAGAAGATGATCTCTCTTAATCTTCCCCTGTAGCGTGCAAAGCCGTAGGAAGCAAGAAGAGCAATCCCCATCTGAAATATCACTATCGGGATAACGAGTATCACCGAATTCCAGAACTTAAGCAGATAGTCGGGGCTGTTAAACAGTACCGTGAAATACTGCTTGAAGCTTACCATATCCGGAATGAACTTAAGATGGACAGTCTCGGATATGTATCTGCTGCTTCCCTTTCCCGTTACGCTCTCAAATATCTTTCCGTAATTGGCGGCTATCTCCGATTCAGCCATGAATGAGTTGCATATGGTGAAGATGATAGGTATCACGTAAAGAATGGCTACTATTATCAGTATGAGCGAGAGCAGCTTCTTTTTTCTGTTTTTCTTTTTCGGTCTTATTTTCCTGTCGTACTTCACTGCTAATCCTCCAGATCCCTTCCTACGAAGTTTTCTATGATAAACAGCAGTCCGACAAGCACTATCATAACGAGCGACATCATTATCGCGCCGGCCGAAAGCTTCTGATAGTCAAGCGCCGCAAACATGTTGTTCATGTAATGCTGCAGCATATACAGCGATTCGTAAGGATAATCTCCCGTAAGAAGATATATCTCCCTGAATACCTTGAACGAATTTATGAGTGACATTATAGTCACAAAAAGTATGGTGGAAGCCAGATATCTTATCTTGATCGTCCTAAATATCACCCAGTCCGAGGCGCTCTCAAGCTTTGCTACCTCGATAAGATCCTTTGGAATGTTTGCGATGGCAGCCATGAAAAGGATCATGTTGTAGCCGAGGTTCTTCCAGACAAACAGAAAGATGATGACAATTAGCGCACCATCTGACTTCATCCAGTCTATTTTTGTTACATCATATCTTGCAAGGATCTCATTTACTATCCCGTTGTTGTCAAATAAAACCTGCCAGATGAGTATTACCGATGCGATCGGCACCATCATCGGGCTTAGGATGCATGAACGTATCTGTGATTTTGCCAGCACATTCTTATCAAGTGCAAAAGCCACTAGCAAAGACAGGATGATTATTAGCGGAACGCTTATCAGAGAGAATTTGACCGTGTTGGTCACTGCCAGTCTGAAAGCCTTGTTGTGCATTACGGACACAAAGTTATCAAACCCGACCCATCTTTTTCTGATCGGATTGTCAACAAACGAATAAAATATTACAACAAGAAACGGCACTACGAAAAATGTAGCTACCCCCGTTATGCTCGGAGCAAGAAAGAGTGCCGTTTTCCTTTTGAGCTTTTTTGTCATATCAACTGCTCCAGGATCTCATATATCTCATCTCTTCCCTGTTTTGTCTCGGCAGAAAACGGGATGATGACCGTTTCCCTGCTCACTTTAAGGGTCTCTCTGATGAGCTTTATCTGCTTGTCAAGCTGGCTTCTTTTTATCTTGTCAAGCTTGGTCGCGATTATCACAGGTTCAAATCCGTTGTGCACTATCCACTGATACATGTCACAGTCGTTAGCGCCCGGCGCGTGTCTTATGTCTATAAGCAAAAATACCCTCTTTAGCATCTTTGAGCTGTGAAGATATCTTTCTATCATCTTGCCCCACTGCTGCTTTACCTTTACATTGGCATTTGCATAGCCGTAGCCGGGAAGATCTACAAACAGTATCTCATCATTTATGTTGTAAAAGTTTATAGTCTGGGTCTTTCCGGGCTGGGAGCTCGTTCTTGCATAGCTCTTTCTGTTCATCAGAGCATTTATGAGGGAAGACTTGCCGACATTGCTCTTTCCGGCAAACGCCACCTCAGGCAGTGTGTTGTCGGGCATCTTGCTCGTAACTCCGCAGACCGTCTCCAGATTAACGCTTTTTATTACCATGTTTGTGTTCCTTTTCGGTGTACTAATCTAATTAGTACACTTAATATACAATTTAAATCTGTTAATGTCAATATGTTCTTTGATATCAGAACAAAAAAGCCCCCGAGGGGACTTTTTTATCTTACTATTGTCGGCTGTGCTTTGCCGTCTATTACATCTTTTGTGACCTTGCACTCCTTAACCGTATCATCCGAAGGTATCGTATACATCACATCCATCATGGCTTTTTCCATGATCGTGCGAAGTCCTCTTGCTCCGGTCTTTTGCGTGAATGCCTCCTCAGCTATCTGATCTATGGCATCCTCGTCAAAGGAAAGCTTTACTCCGTCGTATTTAAACAGCTTCTGATACTGCTTTACAAGTGCGTTCTTGGGTTCCGAAAGGATCTTTTTAAGCGCCTGCTTGTCAAGTCCCTCTAAAGCGACCCTGATGGGAACACGTCCGACAAATTCGGGGATAAGTCCGAACTTGACAAGATCCTGTGTGCTTACCTGAGCAAGCAGCTCACCGATCTCTTCTCCCGATTTCTGGGCTATCTCTGCATTAAATCCAATGGATTTGCGGTTTAGTCTCTCCTCGATTATCTTTTCGAGTCCGTCAAATGCTCCTCCGCATATAAACAGGATATTCGAAGTATCTATCTGTATGAGATCCTGGTGGGGATGCTTTCTTCCTCCCTGAGGGGGAACGCTTGCAACCGTTCCTTCGATGATCTTTAAAAGCGCCTGCTGAACGCCTTCGCCCGATACGTCTCTTGTAATGGAAACGTTCTCGCTCTTTTTGGTGATCTTGTCGATCTCATCTATGTAGATGATGCCGTATTCGGCTCTCTTTACATCATAATCCGCTGCCTGGATAAGCTTTAAGAGGATGTTTTCAACGTCCTCGCCGACATATCCTGCCTCTGTCAGAGTTGTTGCATCGGCTATGGCAAAAGGAACATTTATGATCTTTGCGAGAGTCTGAGCTATATAGGTCTTTCCGGATCCTGTGGGCCCCATCATGATGATGTTTGACTTTTGAAGTTCAACACCGTCGTCCTCATTTACAGAGGTTACTCTCTTGTAATGATTGTATACGGCAACGGAAAGGACCTTTTTGGCAAGTTCCTGTCCTATAACGTATTCATCGAGAAACTCTTTTATCTGTATGGGCTTTAGCAGGTTGATGTCGGGTGATTCGATCTTTGGTTCACCGAAATCCTCATCAAACTCCTCAGCTATCATATCTGCACAGATATCAATGCATTCATCGCAGATATATACGCCTTCGGGACCTGCTATGAGCTTGCGGACCTGCTCCTGCTTTTTACCGCAAAACGAACATTTAACATGTCCGGTCATACTCTTGTTAGCCATTGCCTACCTCATTCTTCAACACGCTTTGTGATTACTGCATCGATGAGGCCGTATTCCTTGGCTTCCTGTGCTGTCTTCCAGTTATCACGCTCTGTATCGGCAGCGATAGTCTCATAATCCTTTCCTGTATTCTCTGAAAGGATGGTATTTAGCTTTTTCTTTGTTGCAAGGATGTGCTCTGCAGCGATCTGGATCTCTGTAGCCTGACCCTGAGCTCCGCCCAGAGGCTGGTGGATCATTATCTCTGCATTGGGAAGAGCATATCTCTTTCCCTTTGCACCGCCTGCAAGAAGGAATGCTCCCATGCTGGCAGCCATGCCTATGCATATGGTGGAAACATCGCACTTAATGTACTGCATGGTATCATAGATAGCCATTCCTGCCGTAACGCTTCCGCCGGGGCTGTTTATATACAGGCTTATATCCTTTTCCGGATCCTCTGCTTCCAAAAAGAGCATCTGAGCGACAACGATGGAAGCTGTTGTCTCATTTACCTCTTCTCCAAGGAAGATGATCCTGTCTTTTAATAATCTTGAATATATATCATAAGAGCGCTCGCCTCTTGAGGTCTGCTCTATGACGTAAGGTACTAAACTCATATCTGTCTCCTTTGCAGCTATTATTTCTCTACTGCACTGTCAACTGTAAGCTTTGCTGCTTTCTTAACGGCGATATCGGTCATCATCTGCTTCTTGCCTTCCTCGCCCATCATCTCTTTAACCTTTGCGGCATCCATCTTGTACATTTCAGCCATCTCTTTTATCTCGTTGTCATAGTCTTCATCTGTAACTTCGATGTTTTCAGCCTTTACTATAGCTTCAAGAACGAGTCTTGACTTGATGCGCTTTTCTGCCTGAGGCTTAACCTGATCCATGAACTTGTCTGTTGACATGCCTGTGAACTGAAGGTACTGATCGAATGAAAGGCCCTGCTGCTTGATGTTCTGAGCAAACTCCTCGATCATCTGTCTCTGCTGTGTCTCGAGCATAGCATCGGGGATCTCCATCTTCGCATCTGCGATTATGGCATCAACAACTGCCTCTTCCTTTGCATCCTGAGCGTTCTTTATCTTCTTTTCTGAAAGATTCTTCTTGATGTCTTCCTTGTATTCCTTAAGAGTATCAAACTCAGAAACCTCTGATGCGAACTCGTCATCAAGCTCGGGAAGCTCCTTTTCCTTGATCTCCTTTACAACACACTTGAATACTGCAGCCTTGCCTGCAAGATCCTCTGCATGATAGTCTTCGGGGAATGTAACGTTTACTTCGCATTCCTCGCCGATGTTCTTGCCAATTAACTGCTCTTCAAATCCGGGGATGAATGCGCCCGAACCGATAGTAAGAGGATAGTTCTCGCCCTTTCCTCCTGCAAATGCAACACCGTCAACATATCCGTCAAAGTCGATTATAGTATCATCCTTGTCCTTAACGGGTCTGTCTGTTACATTGATGCTTCTTGCATTATTCTCGCGTTCCTTTTCGATAGCTTCATCTATCTCGGCATCTGTAACCGATGTATCTACCTTGTCAACCTTTACACCCTTGTACTTACCAAGTGTTACTTCGGGCTTAAGAGCAACTTCAGCAGTAAAGATGAAGGGCTTTCCGGGCTCGAGCTGAACAGCCTCGATCTTGGGTGTTGATGTGATCTCCTCGCCGCACTCATCGTATGCCTTCTCGTAAGCATCCGGAATGATCTGGTTAGCAGCATCCTCAAGGAATACTCCCTTGCCGTACATCTTCTCTACCATTGCTCTGGGAACCTTGCCCTTTCTGAATCCCGGGATAGAGATCTTGCTCTTCTGCTGCTGATATACTTTCTCAATGGCCTTGTCAAGCTCCTCGAAGGGAACCTCGATCGTAAGCTTTGCCATACCTTTTTCTAATTTTTCAACCTGTACACTCATTTTAATATTTCCTTCCTAATTTTCTGATTAGAGCCGACGTATATTATAGCATAAGACTTATTTAAAATCTATAAATTCTTTATTAAGCATTAAATACTATCTTTGCTGCCATTTCGGCTGCTTTTTCGCTTCCCTGGAGTGCGCTTATTATTTCAAGCGCAAAGCTTATCGCTGTCCCCAGTCCTCTGCTTGTTATAACGTTTCCGTCCCTGTTTACGGGTTCAAAGTTTACCTTTGCTCCGATAAGCTTGTCTTCATTTCCCGGATATACGCATGCATTCTTATCTTTAAGATATCCGCCCTTTCCAAGGATCGTTGGAGCAGCGCAGATGGCACATACATATCTGTTAGAATCATAAAGCTCTTTTATGGCTTTCTGTACAAGCTCATGTCCGTCCATGTTCTTTGTTCCGGGCATTCCTCCCGGGATCACCAGAACATCATCTTTGGAAAAGTCATGATCTTCGATGAGTTCGTCCGCTATTATCGTTATATCATGGCTGCCGGTAACCTTTTTATCACCGCTTATCGATACGATGGAAAGATCCATGCCGGCTCTTCTTAGTATATCCGCAACATTTAGAGCTTCGCACTCTTCTGTTCCGGTTGCAAATAAAAGCGCTACTCTTGTCATAGTTTTCTCCTTTTTATCAGTTGAACATCGATCCTGAGTAATCATCCGGATTCTGATCGGGGATGCTCGCATCAGGCATGTCGGGGATGCTTATATCGGGAGTTTCGGGCATCTGGGGCTCTGCAGGCTGTTCTACTGTTTCAGATGCGCCTATGTTTCCGAGTCTTTCATCCCTTCTTCTTGTGACTTCAGCTATCATGCGGCCTCTGTCCTTGTTGTACATGCGCTCGAGATCATCGCTGTAGCCAAAGATCGCATCCGGGATCATTCTTGTAAGATAGTTCATTACCTCTTCGTTGTTTTCCTTCTTGGTCTGAACCTGAGCCATCTTGCCGTTAGCAAATCTGAGTCTTACATAGTATGTCTTACCTGTTGTAACAAAGTATGTCTTGTGAGTCACTATATAAGGATAGATCCAGATAACATCCTTGGTCTCTGAGAATACAAGACTCATTCCGTTTGTCACCATGAAGAAATCATCGTTTATCCTCATTCCGTATCTTTCGGGAGTCTGCTCTACAAAGCGGTCAAGACGAGCATAGGCTGCTTCCTCTCCGCCGGTCCTGTTGGCATAGTCCTTAAGATCCTTCATGTGGTTTCCAAACAGTCCGCTTATAAGTACACAGATACCGCTGATGGTAAGGATGGCTCCGAATATTACTACCATGTAGTCTGTCTTTTCATCTCTTGCACCTGCCTTTGATGCGATGAGCACGTAAGGAGCAAAGATATCATGAAGCTCATCAACAGACATCTTATAATATGAAGCGCATTCCTTAAGGTAATCCTCGTAGTATTCAAGGTCATCACCGGATAATTTCTGTATCTTTCCCTTTACGGTAAAGTATCCGAGCTTGTCATAGTCAAGCTCCTCACCGGCTGCCTCGGCATCATAGATATCGTTCATCAGCTGATATGCGCGATCGTTTTTCTTTCCTCTCAGTTCCACTCCGACATACTTGTCGCCGTCGGGACCCATGCATACAAAGTAGTCTCTCTGGACTTCCTTGCCGTATTCGTCGGTAAAATAGCAGTAATAGTCATATATGTAATAGACCGTTATCCTTGCTCTTCCCTCGTGGATCTGATCGACTGTGATCTCGTCAAGGTTCTGCTCTTCTCCGATGGGAAGATAGTCCCTAAAATAAACAAGTGTGATCAAAAGGCCGATCGCAAGAAGCACCGCTGCGAGTATGACGGACCTTGATCTGAATTTCTTTTCAAGCTGTTTCATAATCTACTCCTCATTTTTTATATTTCCCGGGCAGGCTTTTTTGCTCTGCCGTACAGTTTACATAACTTATATATCCTGTCTGCCTCTGTATCAGTCAGCTGAGAGCTCAGCACTCTCCATTTCCAGTTGTTCCCGAGTGTTGAAGGGAAGTTCATCCTGGCTTCTCCTCCCATCTCAAGATAGTCCTGCATGGGTATGATGGCAGTCTCGGCAACGCTTGAGAGCGCGCCTCTTATCATCTTGTTGACTGCATCCTTTGGATGCTTTACATCAAGATAGCGTCTTGCAAAGGACCTATCCTTCCTTGCAAGAGTGTCATACCAGTGCCTTGTCGTATCGTTGTCATGGGTCCCGGTATAGACAACGCAGTTTTTGTCATACGTATGAGGAAGATAATCGCTCTCTTCTCTTGAATCAAACGCAAACTGCAAGACCTTCATGCCCGGAAAGCCCGATCTTTTTACCATCTTTATGACAGAGTCTGTCAGAAAGCCAAGATCTTCTGCTATGACTTCTCTGTTGCCGAGCTTTTTCTTCATTATCTTAAAGAATTCAAGCCCGGGGCCGGGAAGCCACTTTCCTATGATGGCATTCTCGTTTCCATAGGGGATAGCATAATATTCGTCAAATCCCCTGAAATGGTCTATGCGGACTATATCATAAATCTCAAAGCAGTGAGACAAACGTTTCATCCACCACTCGTATCCTGTCTCTTTATGATAGTCCCATTTATACAAGGGATTGCCCCAGAGCTG
>CADAPR010000073.1 GCA_902789785.1 uncultured Lachnospiraceae bacterium | reverse complement strand
GAAAGTTCATTAAGTTTGTTTCTATATGAATCGTCATGATCCTCTTCAGTGAAATCTATGCCGTATAAAAGCGCCTGAATATAAAAAGCTGTTCCTCCGACGATAATCGGAAGCTTTCCTCGCTTGCAGATATCTTCAATGGCTTCGCCAGCCAGCTTTTGAAAAATCTGAACATTAAAATCCCTATCAGGTTCAAGGATATCGATCAGATGATGCCTAATCCCTTCCATCTCCCCAGAAGTGATCTTCGCGGATCCTATATCCATACCCTTATATACCTGCATGGAATCTGCGCTTATTATCTCACCGTTTAGCCTGTGAGCCATTTTTATTGAGATGTTTGTCTTTCCGACAGCTGTTGGTCCGGAAATGATAACGATTTTTTTCATACTATACGTTTGAATTTTTTGTCTAACTCATAATGAGTCATTGTGATTATGGTCGGTCTGCCATGCGGACAGTTATATGGATTATCAAGCGTCATGAGTTCTTTCAATAAAGCCCAGACCTCATCCTGCGTCATTTCTGTATTGCCCTTTACGGCTGCTTTGCATGCCATAGTCGCTATTCTGTTATTAAAGACATCGGGAACAGCTCTTACACTTCCGAGTGTGCACAGTTCATCTAGGACTTCAAGAAAGACTTCTTTTTCATTAAGCCCATATAGATCAAGCGGAACAGTCCTTATCGCAACCTCTCCACCGCCAAAATCCTCTATTTCATAGCCTATCGCTTCAAATGATTCTCTGAATTTTTCCAGCATGCTCTTTTCGTTCCCGGAAAGAGTCAAGATAATAGGCGGGTTTAGTTCCTGAGAATTTATCTCGCGGTTTTTCAGTTTTTTTAGGATGGATTCATATTTGATCTTCTCATGAGCTGCATGCTGATCCATTATCAGTAGCTTGTCCTCATATGTAAACATCCAGTATGTATCAAATACCTGTCCTACTATCCTGTATTTTGCCATTGCATCTTCGCTTATAAGCTTTTCCTCAAAAAGGTTAAGCTGTATAGGATCTGATGCATAAACGACATCCTGTGCCTTAATAACATTCGAAACAAGCTTTGTCGGAATCTCTTCGTTATTGCCAAGCAGTCTTGCAACCACCTGCTCCTTTTGTTCTGCAATATTTAGAGTCGGTCTATGTTCAACGTTATTATGATCATCGCAGTTAGGATCATTAATCTCTTCGCTCTTTCTTATTACCTCAAACGGCTCCGGTCCTCTTTCTCTGCTTGCCAAAGCCACCGGCTTGGCCTCCTGCTGCAGTATAACCTCGGGCATCATCTCATTTACTCTTAAAACACCCTCTATTGAAGACTCCAAAAAGTCGCTTATCAGCTCTTCATTGTTAAACTTTATCTCCATCTTGGTCGGATGGACATTAACGTCAAGAGCAGTCGTATCTACGTCTATATCAAGAACAAAGAACGGAAACTTATGCTGCATAAGATACTGCTTGTATCCCAGTTCCGCAGCATTCGAAAGCAGAGAACTCTTTATATATCTCTTGTTAACAAAGAACTTCTCAAAATTTCTGTTTGAACGGTTTAAAACAGGTTTTCCGAGATATCCGTTCATGCTGATACCACGCATCTGCCTTGAGATCGGTATCAGTTCCTTTGCGATATCCCTGCCGTATATCCTGTATATCACTTCCTTAAGATCACCATCTCCGGATGTATTAAACTTCATCTGGCCTGCATTTATAAACTTAAATGCAATATCGGGAGAAGACAGAGCAAGATGTTCGCATACATCACTTATATACCCGCCTTCTGTCAGGGATGTCTTTAAGAATTTTCTTCTGGCAGGAGTGTTGAAGAATATATTTCTGACTATGATAGTCGTCCCGCAAGGAACACCGACTTCACTGAATTCCTTTTCTACAGCGCCTTCGATCACATATCTGTTTCCGACAAGTTCATCCTTTGTTTTTGTCATGAGTTCGACCTGTGATACGGCAGCGATGCTAGATAGCGCCTCTCCTCTGAATCCAAGGCTGTGAAGAGTTTCAAGATCTGTAACAGTCCTCAATTTGCTGGTGGCATGCCTGAAAAAAGCTTTCTTTATCTGGTCTTTAGGTATGCCTTCGCCGTTATCCGTAACTCGGATAAATGAAATACCGCCTTCCTTTATCTCCACCGTTATGGAAGTAGCCCCTGCATCAATCGCATTCTCTACTAATTCCTTTACGATACTTGCCGGTCTTTCTATCACCTCGCCCGCAGCTATCTTATCAATTGTTTCCTCATCCAAAAGTTCGATCGTTGGCATTTTTTCCCCTTAATCAAATGAAAAACGGTTGTTTAGTTTGTTCTGAAGCTTATAAAGAGTGTTCATGGCATCAAGCGGCGTCATCGCTGTTATATCAAGGCTCTTTAATTCCTCTATGATATCTTCATCCTTTACTGTATCAAACAGCGACATCTGTGAAAGATCGACCTCATCAAGATGCTCCACTTTGACCTTCTTTGAGTTGTTTGAATTCTTGACTTCTATTGACTGTATCTTTTCAATGATATCATTGTCTACTAACTGAGCTACTATCTCCTTGGCCCTGTCTATGACCATATCCGGCACACCCGCAAGCTTCGCCACCTGAATGCCGTATGACTTGTCAGCGCCTCCCTTTACGATCTTTCTTAAGAAGATGATATCATCCCCCTGTTCCTTGACTGCTATAGAGAAGTTCTTTACATTGCTCATTCTGCCTTCAAGTTCGGTAAGCTCATGATAATGAGTTGCAAACAGAGTCTTTGCTCCCAAAAGCTTTGTATTTGATATATGTTCAACAACCGCCCACGCAATACTGAGTCCATCGAATGTTGATGTACCTCTTCCTATCTCATCGAGAATAAGAAGACTGTTGCTCGTTGCATTCCTTAGGATATTGGAAACCTCATTCATTTCGACCATGAATGTGGACTGACCGCTTGCAAGATCATCGCTTGCGCCTACTCTTGTAAATATCCTGTCAACTATTCCGATATCCGCACTTGTAGCAGGAACAAATGAGCCTATCTGTGCCATCAGTACAATAAGTGCGGTCTGTCTCATATATGTTGATTTTCCGGCCATATTTGGTCCGGTGATTATCGATATCAGATTCTTTGAATTGTCCAAAAGAGTATCGTTTGGGATGAACATATCGTGATCGATCATCTTTTCAACAACAGGATGTCTTCCATTTTCAATCCTGATAACGCCTTTTGTATTCAGTTTCGGTCTTACATAATCATTTCTCTCTGCAACGATAGCAAATGAACATAAGGCATCCAGCGTAGCTATAGCCTTTGCACTGCCTTGTATCCTGTCAAGTTCAGATGCGATCTTTTCTCTTATGTCGCAGAATATCTCATATTCAAGATTTACTAATCTTTCTTCACTGTTTAATATAACATCCTCAAGTTCCTTGAGCTTTTCTGTAGAAAAACGTTCCGCATTTGTCAGCGTCTGCTTTCTTATAAAATCATCGGGTATCAGACCTGTATACGAATTGGTCACTTCAAAAAAGTATCCAAATACATGATTGTATTTGATCCTCAAATTAGGTATCCCGGTTCTTTCCTTTTCGCTTGCCTCAAGTTCGGCCAGCCACTGTTTGCCGTCTCTCTTGGCAGCTTTTAATCTGTCTATATCCTCTGAATATCCATCCTTTATGATCCCGCCATCCTTAAGATTCATTGATGGCTCCTCAAGTATAGCTTCATCTATCAGACTGCAGATATCCTTAAGTTCATCTATATCCTCACTTATCTGTTTAATCAGTTCACTCTCAAATCCTGATGTGAGCATCTTTACATAAGGCAAGACAGCCAGTGAATTCTTTAGAGCGATCATATCGATAGGCTTTATCGATTTATAGCTCACCTTGCCTATCAGCCTTTCTAAATCATAAACGGCATTCAGGTATTCTCTTATCTCATCCCTTTCAACAGGTTCTTTGCATAAAGCCTCAACAGCATCAAGTCTTTTTTCTATCTCGTCTTTGCTCAAAAGCGGCTGACGCAGATAGCTGTTTATCATCCTGGCTCCCATAGCAGTTTTTGTCTTGTCAAGTATCCACACAAGACTGCCTCTGCGCTGTTTATCACGCATGGTCTCAGTAAGTTCAAGATTCCTCCTGGTTGAAGAATCGATCAGCATATATCTGTCGCATACATAAGGGTATATATGTGTAAAATGGCTCAGATCACACTTCTGAAGTTCAGTCAGATACATAAAAAGAGCCCCCGCAGCCGTAACTCCGTGAGGGAAATCTTCTATTCCAAGCCCGCTTATACTGTTCACCTTAAAATGATTAAGAAGTGTTTTTCTGCATCTGTCATCATCATAATAATGCGGTTCCAGCGCAGAAATAAGGCATCCTACCCTGTGTCTGATCTCGTCAAGGTCTATTCCGCAGACCATAAACGCCTCGTTGCAGACTATTTCACTGGGAGAATACTTATATATCTCATCCATCAGAGATTTGATATCATTCACTTCCGTTAAAAGAAAATCACCTGTGGTAACATCAGCCATCGCTATGCCGTTCTTTTCACCCATATAGCAAATGCTGAATATATAGTTATTGCTGTTGTCATCCAAAAGCGCGGAACGGGTATTTGTTCCGGGTGTGATGATCTGTGTTATCTCCCTTTTGACAAGGCCCTTGGCTAGCTTTGGATCTTCAACCTGCTCGCATATAGCGACCTTATAACCCTTTTTTATAAGTCTGTTAACGTATGTATCAACCGCATGATACGGTACACCACACATTGGAGCACGTTCATCAAGCCCGCACAGCTTCCCCGTAAGAGTGATCTCAAGTTCTCTGCTGCAGACTTCCGCATCTTCAAAGAAAAGCTCATAGAAGTCACCGAGTCTGTAAAAGAGGAAGCAGTCAGCTCCGACTTCTTCCTTTGTCTTTACATACTCCTTCATCATAGGAGATAGTTTTTCTAAATCAATATCCTTAATGTGCAATGCTATACAACCTCTTCGCCAAAATAATAAAAACCTTTGGATTGAACGAGTTTTACATCAACGATCTTTCCGATCAGTGATTCATCGCCCTTAAAATGAACCATGATATTGTTGCTCATCCTTCCTGTCATCATGCCCTCTTCATGTTCATTCTTTTCTTCAACCAAGACTTTGCAGATACTTCCCTCAAGTCCGCCGACTTTTGATCTTGCCGTTTCCTGCACTGTCTTAAGCACTCTGTCGAACTGCTCTTTTACAAAGCCTTCTTCACACTGTTGCATCTCGGCAGCAGGAGTACCTGTTCTTTTTGAATATATGAATGTAAAAGCGTTTTCAAATCCGCTCTTTATAACAACGTCTATAGTATCATCTACATCTTGCTTTGTTTCTCCAGGAAATCCCACAATTATATCGGTGCTTATTGCTATGTCAGGAATCCTATCTCTGATCTTTTCAACTAAGGCAAGATAACTCTCCTTGGTATATCTTCTGTTCATCGCTTTCAGAATTCTGTTTGAACCGGACTGAAGCGGAAGATGAAGATGTCTGCATATCTTTTTTGAAGAAGCCATCACGTCAATAAGCTCATCCGAAAGGTCCTTTGGATGAGATGTCATAAACCTTATCCTTTCAAGGCCTTCAATATCTTCTACACGCTTTAACAGCTGTGCGAATGATATGGATTCTTTAAGTCCCCTGCCGTATGAATTGACATTCTGTCCAAGAAGCATTACTTCTACCACTCCGTCAGCTACAAGGTTCTTGATCTCATTGACTATATCCTCGGGCTCACGGCTTCTCTCTCTGCCCCTTACGTAAGGCACTATGCAGTAGGTACAGAAATTATTACAACCGAACATGATATTTACTCCGGATTTAAAGCTGTATTTCCTTACAGTCGGAAGATCTTCCACTATCTCCGGAGTTGACTCCCATATATCGACTATCATTCCATCTTCGGTATACATCCTGTAAAGCAGTTCTGCAAATTTAAATATGTTGTGTGTACCGAAGATAAGATCAACAAAGCTATAGCTTTCCTTAAGTTTCTCAATAACGCTGCTTTCCTGCATCATACAGCCGCAGAGAGCTATCTTAAGGTCTTTATTCTTCTTTTTCATATGATGAAGCACGCCCAGATGACCATATACCTTTTGGTTGGCATTGTCTCTTATCGTGCATGTATTCATCAATACAAGATCACTACTCTGCTCATCCTCTATAAGCTCAAATCCGCATTCCTTCAAGATTCCGCAAAGCTTCTCGCTGTCTTTTGCGTTCATCTGACATCCAAATGTTGTAACGCACGCTTTTAGCGGTCTTTTAAGCTCCTGCCTTTTAAGATCTAGTATCTTTTTTACCTTGTCTATATATTCAAGTTGTATAAGTGTTTCGTTACTAGTCATCCTCTTACCTGACCGTTGCCTTCTATGACATATTTGTATGTAGTAAGTTCATTTAGTCCCATAGGTCCTCTTGCATGCAGTTTCTGCGTACTTATGCCTATCTCAGCACCAAGTCCAAACTCAAAGCCGTCAGAAAATCTTGTTGAAACATTTGCATATACACAGGCAGAATCGATCTCTTTTTCAAATCTTTCAATATTTTCTTTGTTATTGCTTATGATACATTCAGAATGTCCAGTGCTATGCTCATTTATATGTCTTATCGCTTCATCGATATTATCAACTGTCTTTACAGACATTATATAATCCAGATATTCGGTATAGAAATCCTCTTCAGTTGCCTTGACTGCTTTAGTCAAGTGACTTAGTGAGTCATCATCGGCTCTCAGTTCAACATTCTTTTGAGACAGTTTTTCTTCCATCGCAGGGAGAAGCTTTTCACTGGCCTTTCTGTTTACCACAAGACTTTCTGCCGCATTGCATACGCCGATTCTCTGAGTCTTGGCATTGTATATGATATTCAGAGCTGTATCAAGATCAAAATCCTCATCCACATAAATATGACAGTTGCCGGTACCTGTTTCAATAACAGGTATCAGGCTGTTTTCAACCACCGTTTTAATAAGTCCGGCTCCGCCTCTTGGAATAAGTACATCCACAAAGCTCTTCTGCTTCATGAATTCAGTCGTTACCGCTCTGTCTGTATCCTTGATAAGGATTATGGCATTTTCATCCACATTGCACTCCTTAAGCGTTCTCTGAATGCAATCGGTTATGGCCATATTTGAATTCAACGCATCACCTGCACCCTTTAATATAACAACATTTCCTGCTTTGAATGTAAGTGCCCATGCATCTGCTGTTACATTTGGCCTGTTTTCATATATGATGCCGACTATACCAAAAGGAGTTGAAATCTTGGTTATCTTCATACCGTTTGCATGTGTATGAGTATCGAGTATGCGTCCAACAGGGTCTTCAAGATCCGCAACCTGTCTTACTCCCTCTGCCATTGCTTCAATACGTGCATCGGTAAGCTTTAATCTGTCAAGCCTTCCTTCATTCATACCGGCAGCAACAGCTTTTTCCATATCTTTATCATTTGCCGCAAGTATCAGCTTGCTATCAGCAACAAGATTACTGGCAACTGCACGTAAAACTTCATTTTTCTTGTTTGTATCAAGATCGTTCATGCAATATTTTGCTTCTTTTGCTATCTTGGAGATATATTTAAAATCCGTCATTGCTCTTTCCTCTCTATACAGTCTCGATGATCTCTTTTTCCGTAACCACAAAATCCATTCTTATATCGGTCTCTTCACTTT
Source organism: uncultured Lachnospiraceae bacterium (assembly GCA_902789785.1). Taxonomy (GTDB): domain Bacteria; phylum Bacillota; class Clostridia; order Lachnospirales; family Lachnospiraceae; genus Colinaster. The sequence goes on along the minus strand of CADAPR010000073.1, from coordinate 121 downwards.
CTATTTTGCACTCCTGCAAAGAATAAGCTATGCCTATCTTTGTACCCGTCAAATGCTTTGAAAGAAACCTGTCATAATAGCCTTTACCATAACCTATCCTGTTGCCATTTCTGTCAAAAGC
>CADAPR010000072.1 GCA_902789785.1 uncultured Lachnospiraceae bacterium | reverse complement strand
AGGAAATGCCTTCTCGCCTCTTAGTCCCACGCTCTGTGCATACCCGAAACGTCCGTCATGCTTATTTTCCATATACATGAGATTATAGAAATAAAAGGCCGCCGGGATATCAACTCCCTTGGGACAAGGCATACAGTATCTACAGCCTGTACATCCAACTTTTTCCCTCTCTCGTATAATCTTTATGACTTCCTTAACGATCTTAAAATCAGTTTCGTCAAAACATCCTACATCAGCATCGGATGCGATCCTTACGTTTTCTTTAAGCATCTCCATTGAGTTCATTCCCGAAAGGACGCAAGTGACACCGGGCTGATCCCATAGCCATCTGAGAGCCAAGCCATCTGAGAGCCAGCTCAGCGCATGAATAATCTTTTCCGTTATCCTTTATCACCTGCTTAGCCTTATCGGGCAGATTTACAAGTTTTCCACCTCTTAACGGCTCCATGATGATTACCGGTATACCCTTTTCATAAGCAGCCTCTAGCCCTTTTCTTCCGGCCTGGCTTGTCTCATCAAGATAGTTATACTGTATCTGGCAGAATTCCCAGTCATAAGCGTTTAAAATCTTTATAAACTCTTCCGTATTTCCATGATATGAAAACCCGATGTTTCTTATCGAGCCATCAGCCTTATGCTTTTCTATCCAGTCCTCTATTCCGAGCTTTTTAAGATTCTCCCATTCAGAATAAGCCGTAAACATATGCATCAGATAATAGTCTATATAGTCAGTCTTTAATCTCTTAAGCTCTTCCGCAAATGTCTTATCGATCTGCTCCCTGCTCCTCATGGTATACTGAGGAAGCTTTGTTGCTATATAAACCTTATCTCTTGCATTATTCTTTTCAAGGATAGTACCGAGTGCCTCTTCAATGCCAGGATAGATATAGGCAGTATCATAATAATTTATACCCATATCTATAGCAGCCATGATCTCCTTTTCGGTCTTATCCATATCGACCTTGTTTCCGTTCTTAGAAAAACGCATACAGCCATATCCTAACTGGGATATGGCTGTATTGTTCTTATCATTTCTATATTTCATGTATCTTACCCGTATTTTTATTATGTTTGTTACCCTTATATCATAACATAAAACACGAGTTTTCTGAACTATTAGTTCTTTTTATTCTCGTTGTAAGCCTTCTTGGCTTCTTCGATACCTGCTCTTAAGCCTGCAAGGCCTGCCTTTGCAACTTCTGCTGATGTTTCAGCGAGATCTCTTGCAAGGTTCTGAGCCTTCTCAGCACACTCTTTAAGCTTTTCCTTTGTATCATCATCAACGAAAGTCTTCTTTTCGCTCTTTTCAGACTTTTCAGCCTTTTCAGCGATAGCTGCCTGAGCAGCTGCAAGTCTTGCGATCGGAACACGGAAAGGTGAACATGATACATAATCAAGTCCGATCTGGTGACAGAACTCAACTGATGCAGGATCACCACCATGCTCTCCGCAGATACCTACGTGAAGCTTAGGATTAACAGGCTTTCCAAGATCGAGTGCCATCTTCATGAGCTTGCCGACACCGTTTCTGTCAAGCTTTGCAAAAGGATCGTTCTCGAAGATCTTTGCTTCGTAATATGCCTGAAGGAACTTGCCTGCGTCGTCTCTTGAGAATCCGAATGTCATCTGTGTAAGATCGTTTGTACCGAAGCAGAAGAAATCAGCTTCTTCAGCGATCTCGTCAGCAAGGAGTGCTGCTCTGGGGATCTCTATCATTGTTCCTACTTCGTAGTCTAACTTTGTATCGCTTGCTGCGATCTCTGCGTTTGCTGTATCAACAACAAACTTCTTGATCATAACGAGCTCTTTCTTTTCACAGATGAGCGGGATCATGATCTCAGGCTTAACTGTCCAGTCAGGATGCTTCTTCTGTACATTGATAGCCGCTCTTATAACAGCCTTTGTCTGCATAACAGCTATCTCGGGATATGTAACATCAAGTCTTGAGCCTCTGTGACCCATCATAGGGTTGAACTCATGCAGTGAAGCTATGAGTGTCTTGATATCCTCAACGCTCTTGCCCTGAGCATCAGCAAGCTTCTTGATATCCTCTTCCTCTGTGGGAACAAACTCATGAAGCGGAGGATCAAGGAATCTTATAGTAACAGGGTTGCCTTCAAGTGCTTCGAAGAGTCCTTCAAAGTCGCCCTGCTGATAAGGAAGGATCTTGTTAAGTGCAACTTCTCTTTCCTCAGCATTATCAGCACAGATCATCTCACGGAATGCTGCGATCCTGTCTTCCTCGAAGAACATATGCTCTGTACGGCAAAGTCCGATACCTTCGGCACCGAGTTCTCTTGCCTTCTTTGCATCAGCAGGTGTATCGGCATTTGTTCTTACCTTAAGAGTTCTGTACTTGTCGGCCCATGCCATAACGCGTCCGAACTCACCGGCAATAGTAGCATCAACTGTAGGAATAATTCCAGCATATATGTTACCTGTTGTACCGTCTATTGATATCTCGCTTCCCTCATTAAATGTTGTTCCTGCGAGTGTAAATGTCTTGTTTGCCTCATCCATAGCGATGTCGCCGCATCCGGATACACAGCATGTTCCCATACCACGTGCTACAACGGCTGCATGGCTTGTCATACCGCCACGTACTGTAAGGATACCCTGTGCAACCTTCATACCTGTGATATCTTCAGGTGATGTCTCAAGACGAACCAAAACAACCTTTTCGCCTCTTGCATGCCATATCTCAGCATCCTCTGCAGTAAATACAACCTTACCGCATGCAGCACCGGGTGAAGCACCAAGTCCTTTTCCAAGAGGTGTAGCTGCCTTAAGTGCAGCTGCATCAAACTGAGGATGAAGAAGTGTATCGAGGTTTCTGGGATCGATCATTGCAACCGCCTCTTCCTCTGTACGCATGCCTTCATCAACAAGGTCACAAGCTATCTTAAGAGCAGCCTGAGCTGTTCTCTTTCCGTTTCTTGTCTGAAGCATATAGAGCTTGCCGTGTTCAACAGTGAACTCCATATCCTGCATATCTCTGTAATGTTTTTCAAGTATTGAGCATACTTCCTTGAACTGAGAAAATGCCTCAGGGAACTTGTCAGCCATCTCTGCTATCTTCATAGGTGTACGTACGCCGGCAACAACATCCTCGCCCTGAGCGTTTGTTAAGAACTCACCGAAAAGTCCCTTTTCGCCTGTAGCGGGATCTCTTGTAAATGCAACACCTGTACCGCAGTCATCACCCATGTTACCAAAAGCCATAGACTGTACGTTAACAGCTGTTCCCCATGAATAAGGGATATCATTGTCACGACGATATACGTTTGCACGAGGATTATCCCATGAACGGAATACCGCTTTGATAGCTCCCATAAGCTGTTCCTTGGGATCATCCGGGAAATCCTTGCCTATCTTTGCTTTATATTCAGCCTTAAACTGGTTTGCCAGCTCCTTAAGATCATCAGCTGTGAGTTCAACGTCCTGCTTAACGCCTCTCTTTTCCTTCATCTGATCGATGAGCTCTTCGAAGTACTTCTTGCCTACTTCCATAACTACATCAGAATACATCTGGATGAATCTTCTGTAGCAGTCCCATGCCCATCTGGGATTGTTAGACTGAGTTGCTATAGTCTCAACAACTGTCTCGTTAAGACCCAAGTTTAAGATGGTATCCATCATACCGGGCATAGATGCTCTTGCGCCGGAACGGACAGAAACCAAAAGAGGGTTCTTGCTGTCACCAAACTTCTTGCCTGTGATCTCTTCCATCTTTAAGATGTACTCATTGATCTGAGCCTGTATCTCCTCATTGATCTCACGGCCGTCCTCATAGTACTGAGTACAAGCCTCTGTTGTGATCGTAAAGCCCTGAGGTACAGGAAGTCCGATGTTTGTCATCTCTGCTAAGTTAGCGCCTTTTCCACCTAAGAGGTTACGCATTCCTGCGTCGCCTTCTTTGAACATATAAACCCATTTCTTGGCCATATTCATTCTTCTCCTTTTACCATACTTTATTATTTGACATTTTGTTTTAACTAAAATGTAAACTTATCTGAAAAGAACTTATCGAGTTCGTCAATAGCGACTCTCACCTGTTCCATTGTATCACGAAAACGTACTGTTACACAATTGTCTTCTTCTGACTCAAAGTCGTATGTAACGCAGAAAGGAGTACCGATCTCATCCTGTCTTCTGTATCTCTTTCCGATGTTTCCTCTGTCATCAAATTCACAGTTGTACTTCTTTGAAAGTTCTGCATAGATCTTCTCTGCACCCTCGTTTAACTTCTTTGAAAGAGGAAGTACACCGATCTTAACGGGAGCGATCGCCGGATGGAAATGAAGAACTGTTCTCATATCAGGCGCTTCTTCAGTACCCAGATTTTCTTCATCATATGCTTCGCAAAGGAAAGCAAGCGTTACTCTGTCAGCACCAAGTGACGGTTCAACAACATAGGGGATATATTTCTCCTTGCTCTCATCATCAAAGTAGTCCATCGGTTCGCCTGATGTATTCTGATGTTGTGTAAGGTCATAATCAGTTCTAGATGCGATACCCCAAAGCTCGCCCCAGTCAGTGAAGGGGAATGCGTACTCAATATCCGTGGTATGATCGCTGTAGAATGAGAGCTCCTCAGGATCATGGTCTCTTAATCTTAAATTCTCTTCCTTGATGCCAAGGCTTAAGAGCCACTTGTAGCAGAAGCTTCTCCAGTACTCGAACCATTCTGTCTGTGTTCCCGGCTTGCAGAAGAACTCAAGTTCCATCTGCTCAAACTCTCTTGTACGGAAGGTGAAGTTTCCGGGTGTGATCTCATTACGAAAAGACTTACCGATCTGTCCTATTCCGAAAGGTACCTTTTTACGTGATGTACGCTGTACATTCTTGAAGTTAACAAATATACCCTGTGCTGTTTCAGGTCTTAAATATACTGTGTCCTTTGCATCCTCTGTTACACCCTGGAAAGTCTTGAACATAAGATTGAATTCCCTGATGCTGGTAAAATCATGCTTGCCGCATGACGGACAAGGTACATTGTTGTCATTTATGAATTTCTCCATATCCTCATGAGACCAGCCGTCAACACTTGTCTCCAGCTTGATGCCGTTTTCATCTGCAAAAGCCTCGATGAGCTGATCTGCTCTGAATCTTTCATGGCATGCCTTGCAATCCATAAGAGGATCAGAAAAGCCGCCAAGATGTCCTGAAGCCACCCATGTCTGAGGATTCATAAGTATCGCGCAGTCAACACCTACGTTGTAGGGATTCTCCTGTATGAATTTTTGCCACCATGCACGCTTTACATTATTCTTCAACTCTACACCGAGGTTTCCGTAATCCCAGGTATTTGCAAGGCCTCCATAGATCTCGCTTCCCGGATATACAAATCCTCTGTTCTTGGCCAGAGCCACTATCTTTTCCATAGTCTTTTCCATACTAAATCTCCTTATGTATTGTTATTCTTAAAGATCATTTACATATTATATATCTTAAGCCGCCTTCTTGAGCTGTGGCGTTCTTTGATCCTGTAAGGGTTACCCCTTCACCGATATAGATTATCTCACTTGGCATATCTACATCGATATTCTCTGATACTATCGCTATCTTTTCAGTGCTCATGGCTTTCCATGTCTTCTGATCAAGATCGCTGCCGTCCGAAGTAGACTTGACTTTTCCTACAAGGTTATAGCCTGCGCTTCTTGCCGCCGTGCAGTCTCCGTAAAAGAGCACCCTGCCGTTCATATCAAAATAAGCATCGTCTTCCTTATATTCTATATCAAGACTGACTTTTCCGTTTTCAAGCTTGCTGTCCTTTATCACTACAGTTTCCGTGCCTGTCTTTGAATTGTATGCATTGACCTCCTGTTCGTTCATCGAACAAAGTTCATTAAAATCATACAGACTCTCATCGAAGGCATCACGTATATGAAGTATGATCGAGCCGCTCTTTAAAAACTCCAGGGTACTTTTGGAATAATCAGAAGACGCGCACGCTGAAAGAAAAATAAAAAATAGGCATGCAGTGCAAATCAACAGTCTTCTCTTGCTCTTCATACCTAAATAGCGCATTATTGTTCCATCTCCCTAATAAAGTACACTATATTATATATAATGTGATTTTCATTTTCAAGGGAAAGAATACACAATTTATGCGGACAAAACGCACATTTATATATCATATTGTATCAAGGATCTCCGCACTCTTTAAAGGAATGTCTATGGAGTATCTGACCGCGTCCTTTGCGATCGAACTCAGTTCGTTTAAAATATTCTCCTTTACAGAGAAGTTAAACAGCTTTGCCGCTGGAGTCTTTATGATATGATCCAGCGTATAGAGCGTATCCTTTTCATATCTGGCATTATCCCTGACACCGCCGAATTCGCCCTGAAGGCTAATCGCTTTTATCTCAAAGCAGGCTCTTACGAGTCTGTTGTCAAATTTATCGCTCTCAAGCGCTCTTAGCGACTGATATATGAGAGTCAACATGTCCTTGTCATTTAGATTCTCATGACAGTAATAGTCCGCTATCTCAGCAAAATACATGCCATAGTACGCACTCTTAAAATCATCGCGCAAAAAAGCAAAATAATTTGATATCTTTGCTTCGTTTATCGTATAGCTGTTTCTCCCGTTAAAAAGTCCAAACTCTCCGAAGCAGAAAAGATTGGTAGCCGCGACCAGTTTTGATCCCGGTTTTCTGGCTGACCTTGCAAACGCGCTTATCTTTCCTCTGTCATCGGTAAGCATCACTATTCTTCTGTCATATTCGCCAATAGGCTCGACCTTAATGATCAGGCCCTTAACTATGGTCAGATCTGTCATATCACTCTATATCTTCAGGATTGTATCCAAAATTCTTAAGCAAAAAGTCTGAATCTCTCCAGTCTTTCTTTACTTTTACCCATAACTGCAAAAACACTTTGCAATCAAGCATATCTTCAATATCGACTCTTGCAAGAGATCCTATCTCTTTTAGCTTGCTGCCATGCTTTCCTATGATCATGCCTTTATGGCTGTCGCGCTCGCATATGATCGTTGCATCGATGTTGCACATTTTGCCCTCATATTTCATCGAATCTATCGCAACAGCGACTCCGTGCGGGATCTCATCTCCCATGGATCTTAGTACCTTTTCACGGATCATTTCCGCTACTATCTGTCTTTCCGGCTGATCGGTTATGGTATCTTCATCATAAAATGGCTGACCGTAAGGAAGATATTTCATTATGTTATTAATGAGTTCAGATATGCCTTCGCCTTTTTTTGCAGACACGGGTATTATCTGTTCAAAGTCATATTCTTTGCTGTATGTATCGATGACAGGCAGAATCTCTGCCTTTTTTACAGTATCGATCTTGTTGATAACAAGGATCGTTGGAAGCTTTGCCTTCTTTATCTGTTCAAGAATACTCTTTTCCCCAGCTCCGATATAGGTTGTGGGTTCAACAAGCCAGAGTAAAACATCAACTCCGTTCATTGAGCCGTATGCGGTATTTACCATGTAATCACCAAGCTTGTTCTTTGCCTTGTGTATTCCCGGTGTGTCAACAAACACGATCTGTCCGTCATCGCATGTATAAACCGTCTGAATCCTGTTCCTTGTTGTCTGAGGCTTGCTCGATGTAATGGCTATCTTCTGTCCAATAATATGATTCATCAGCGTTGACTTGCCCACATTGGGTCTTCCGATTATGCTGACAAAACCTGCTTTATAGTTATCTTTCATAATTCTCCTTTTTTGATATTTCTCACATCTTATAATATAATATTAAAAATTTTGTTTTTTTTCCATAAATTTGTAAATGTTCGAGCGTATCTTTATCAGAAGCGATGATAATACGCGATAAACTGATAGTTTAGGGAGGAATAATTATATGAAAAAGAGATTATTAGTCTGGTTACTCGCAGCAGTATGTACAGTCAATATCATAGGATGCGGAAATTCAGCAAGTTCCAAGTATGACGGAGCATACGAAGCGGTTGATTACGCATATGATGAGCCGGCAGCTATGGCAAAAACAAGTTCAGCAAACATGGGCAATTACACAGAAGAAGCCGTTGCATATGATGAGGCTGATATGTACGACATGAATGCTGAAGCACCCGCTTCTGCAAATACAGCAACCACTGAAAATGCATCAAACACAAACAGAAAGCTCATCCGTGACATGTCACTCAGTGTTGAGACAAAGGAATAGAGTTTATGGATGTCAGAAACAATTCATATAATTCAAGCAGGAACTCTTCAAGAGGTGCAAGTCTTACTGCACGCATCCCTGCAGCTAAGCTCGATTCATTCGTCAACAAGGTAGGCGAGGCTACAAACATAACAAACAGGACAGAATCTGTACGCGATGTAACACTTACATATGTTGACATGCAGAGTCACAAGGATATGCTCATCGCAGAGCGCGACCGTCTCATGGAGTATCTCAATTCCGCGGATACTATCGAAGACATGATGGCGATTGAAGATCATCTTACGGAAGTACGTTATCAGATAGACAGCATGGAAAGCCAGCTTCGCACATACGACAACATGGTTGACTACAGCACGGTCAACATCAATGTGGTAGAAGTGATCGAATATACACCAGTTGTTGAACCTACAGAAGAAAAGAGCACATGGGAGCGCATATCAGAAGGCTTTATTCACAGTGTAAAGGATGTAGCTTATGATACAAAGGAATTCTTTATAGACCTTATCATCAATCTTCCTTACATCCTGCTCTTCCTTGTCAAGGTTGCTATAGTACTCATAATACTTCGCATCGTGATCTTCTCTAACAAGAGACTTCGCAACTGGTACAATGAAAAGAAGGCCGACAGAAAAGCTTACCGCGCACAGAAGAAGGCTGAGAAAGCAGCTAAAAAAGCGGCTAAGAAAGGAAACGGCGAACCGGTACTCACAACAGGAGAAGGTGCCGCACCCGAAGACAATGCAAAAGAGAATTAATATCTGATAATTAATAAAGGGAAAACCTTTGCGGTTTTCCCTTTTTGTATGTCTAAAACACTCCAAACAGTTTGTCGTTGAATCCTTCAAGGATAACAGGATATTCAAGATAGCTTATGTCCGTATCAAAAAAGCTGTTCCATGTTTCAAGAAGACTGTCACAACCTGTATGTGCCATTTCTTTTTCTGCGTTATCCTCTCCTTTAAGAAGCATTGAAGGAAAGATGTAATATATCATAAAAAGATTAAGATCCTTCTTTTTCATCTTGCCTACCTTTCCCAAAAACGAATAACGTTTGTATACAGCTTCACAAAAAGATCTGTATTCTTCTTTGCTCTGTCTGTACAGTTCCGTCAACGCATCCTTGTACTTTTCTTTGAACACCTGCATGTTCTTAATATATTTCGCCCTGTTGAAACCTGTTAGCAGTATTTCATAGTCATCAAAAAGCTTGATCATTTCCATATCTATCTACGCCTTTTCGATCATATTTTCCAAATTTATGAATCGATCCTTTTCACTCTTTATCGCTTCCTCGTTTCCGACTACGCAAACATATCCGTCTTCAAGGACTGCCTTTATATAGTCTGACAGCAAACGTATGCTGTCAACATCCGCCGCGAGCACCTCATCTCTTTCCTTCTGATAATCATCTACGGAAAGATTTGTCATGTATGCACTTAATGACTTGATCGCTTTTGATGACGGTGTTAAAGGTGTATCAAGCTCGCTGATAGCGCCTATTATATACTGAGTCATCTCTCTGTCGCTTATGTCGATGCTTTTTACGTATTCAGGTATGCCTTCGTATACATCTAAAGTCTTAGACAGATTTGGATCACGATATGAAACAAAGAAGCTGTCTCCGCTCTTGCTGAATGAGCTCATGCAACCGTATGCTCCGTTCTTTACACGAACATTCATCCACAGGTAACCGTAGCTCATGATAACCTTCAGTACACGCAAGCTTCCTGTATACTTAAGACCCTTGTTGATAAAATTTCCGCCTCTGCATACATAGTTTACCTGAGATGAGCTCATTATGCCTTCATTTTTGACAACAGGCTTTGGATCAAATGCAGGCTTATGCACAATGTCTTTTGATTCATGCTCGCTTAGCCTGTCAAGGAAGGCCTCAGCCTTCTTTTTAAACAGCGCATATTCATTCTCAGATCCGGCAAAATCAAACATCAGATTTTCTTTTCTGAAAATGTACTTGACCAGCTTATTAAGCTTATCTTTGTAGCTTTCCTTGTTTGATTCGTATTCGTTATCAAGTTTTTCTGTCAGCTTGTAATTCGTATATCCGCTGATCTTGTCTGTGATCACTGCACCTTTGCTGAAATATGTTCCGATCCTGCCGACAGCTACCTGATGGCCTGCGCTCATCATGGTTGCCTGTGTCCTTGACTTGGTCTCGCTGATGAGTTCTCTGTTTCTTTTTTCATTATCAAGGACAGATGTAAAGATTATCTCCTCCAGGAGTTCAAATGCAGCATCCAGTCCTCCCTCCAAGACCTTGGCTTTCCACTCAAAGGTTACTCTTGTATCATCAAGGTTCTTTGAATCGGTATATATGTTGCAAACAGGCACGATCCCGCCCGTACGTATATTTATCTGATTAAAGAGTTCACCATAAGTGTAATTAGCAGTATCAACCAGTCCCATTGAGTTTTTGAGCATTCCGGCATAGCCAAACAGCTCATCCGGAAGATCCGTGATATCAAATATCAGTCTCAGATAATCTATTCCGTGGGTATCTATCGGATGATACAGAGATCTGATTCCTCTTATCTGTCTCATCTCATTATACAAAGGTGCTGTTTCTTTCTTGATATCCTTAAGTTCAAGAACCGGTATGCATTCAAGCTGCTCAGGTGTATCTTCCTCATCTTGATAAGCCTTTAGCGCTGCTGTCTCATTAACAATGCTTTCTATCTCTTTGGCGCTTAAGGATGCTTTGTAAGCAGCAAGCTTATCTGCAAGTAATCTGTCTTCCTTTTCTACCAGGCCTATCTCGGGAACAACAATAACTACAGATCTATGTTCATTGTTCAAAAGATATCTTTCTATTAATTTCTCGTAATAGTCAGTATCTATCTTTTCTCTTAATGCCTTAAATGTTTCACCGGCAGCTAAATGTATGAAAGGCTTGTCATCATCATAAAGCCAGCTGTCAAGTGCCTGCAGTCCGTACATCAGTCCAGGAGGATAAGAACCGAAGTCCGCCTCTCTGAATTTAAACTCAAGAGCATTTACTGCTCCTCTTAAAGTATCCTTGTCAAATCCGTTCTTAACTATATCCGAAAGTACTTCCTTTATAGTGTCTAGGAACAGTTCCTTTTTATTCTCATCGGAGTTTTTGGCTACGATCGAGAAATACGGCTGCTTGATGCCGTTTTCACAGTAGCTGTATATATCCTTTCCTATCCCCTTATCAAGCATGGTCTGTTTGAGTATTGCTCCCGGTGCAGTACATAATGCATAATCGATTATCTGCAATGCAATGTATTCTTCTGTATCCAGACTGTTTGAAAATACGGCATTGTAAGAAAGATATGTATTCTCATCCACCGGTTCGCTCTCTGTTATCGAAAAGGATTTTTTTATCTCAACAGGTTTATCAAAACATTTCTGAGTAGCTATCTTTGAATCAACCTCGATCCTGTCATATGAGCTCAGATATTTCTCATCGATAAATGTAAGCTTTTCTACATAATCCATATCGCCGTAGAGATAGATATAACTGTTTGAAGGATGATAATACTTCTTATATGTATCTATATATGCTTCATATGTAAGCTTCGGAATATCCTTGGGATCTCCGCCCGATTCAAAGCCATAAGTTGTATCAGGGAAAAGAGAATTAAAAATCTCCCTTTCAAGGACATCATCCGGAGATGAGAACGCCCCCTTCATCTCGTTATATACAACGCCGTTTATCGTAAGATCATCATCTGCGTTTTCCATCTCGTAGTGCCAGCCTTCCTGCTTGAAGGTCATGTCACTCTTTAAGATGTTCGGATAGAATACTGCATCCAGATACACATGCATCAGATTTGCAAAATCCTTGTCATTTGTGCTGGCAACGGGATAAACTGTCTTATCCGGATAAGTCATCGCATTTAAAAACGTATTTAATGAGCCCTTCACAAGTTCCACAAAAGGATCCTTTACAGGAAAATCCTTCGAACCGCACAGTACTGAATGCTCGAGTATGTGCATTACACCCGTACTGTCTTTAGGTGTAGTCCTGAATCCAATATAGAACACCTTGTTATCATCATCGTTGTTAAGAAGCGCTATTCTCGCTCCAGACTTTTTATGTCTTAGCAGGTATCCCTCGCTTGCTATGTCATCTATTTTCTGTGAACTAATAAGTTCATATTTATCCAGTTTTGAAAAATCAATCTTGCGCACTAGTTCTCTTTCCTCACTTTTTTAGCTTATCGCCAAAAGATTTATTTTATAAAGATGCATTTCCTCCACGAATATGGTATTCATGTTTTCATGCAGATATTCATCGTCCACTATATCTTCTATCTTGTATTCTTTTCCCACATATGACTGTTTGTCTTTATCAAAGACATAAAGCCTGAATTTTGCTTTCATCTTCTTAAAGATCATATATGACATATCTTCCTTCTTCATGAAAAAGATATGATTTTCGATAGTAGTTTCTCTTGAGACTTCCTTTAAGATATAATGCGACAAAATGACCTTGAATTTGAAAGGTATCTCATCAAGGTCAAGCATCTCGCCATAGCTTAGTTTTCCGCCTATGTATATGTTTGTTACATCCTGCACTACGTGCTTATAATCTCTGTCAGCCATTTAATTCTCTATGTCTTCTATCTTCTTGCCGCTTATCCTTATCGCATCCTCTATTGCCTTTCTAGAAAGCTTTCCTTCAGCAACAAGTTCTTCGACAGTAACCTTTCTTCCAAGGTCACATGCAAGCTCTCTTGCGGCGTCAGCCACTTTGTTGACCTTGTCAACAAGCTTGTCATCTGCTCTTTTGTTGCTTGCCTCTTCGCTTATCAGCTCTTCCATGGCATCCATAGCCATCCTTGCAAGCATTCCCGGCACCTCATCAGGTTCTTCAAGCGCGCCAAGCATCTCTACTCCTAAAGTAAGAGCTACATTGCCTTCTCCTATAAGGTCTTCGATGAATACACCCTGTCCGGTATAGAGCTTTGCCATATCGACGACATCTATAAGCATATGCTCGATAAGGTTTTTCTTTGCCTGTGCTTCTCCGTTCATCGCAGCCATATAAAGAGCACGCTTTTCTCCATCATTTAACTTAGGTAAGTCGGATAAGCTCTCCGTATACATTGCAACATAATCGATCTCTTCTTCTGTAAGATATTCACTCGGATCGATCTTTTCATCTATGCCTATCTTCTTTGTCTTTAAATAATCATAAACAGGACCTAACTGTTCGCTTTTCATTCCGATCTGAGCAAAAGCTTCTTCAACCTGTTTACTGGTCAAAACATTTCCCTGGAGTGCGGCTGTTTCCCTTATCTCTTCTATTTTCTTAGCAAATTCAAGTTCTTGATTCATAAATATCCTTATTCAACATGTTTATGAGTAAAAAGATGGTCATTGCAGTATTCATAATTGCCGTTGCATTTTGAACAGAATCTGAATTCCAGCTCTGGATTCGATTCATCGGTTCTTCCGCAGATAGCACACTTATGTCTGGTAACAGTTTGCTTTGGCGCAGCTTTTACTTTTGAGCGAAATTCCTTTCGCATAGTCTGCTGAGCTCTGGTGATTCCAATTCTTTTTCTTCCGCTAAAGAAAAATATGAGAAAATTGAACAGTGATGCGACGATCGGTATCGCAATGAACAGTCCGCCGCCTATACACTCCACTATCATTATCACAACATAAACAACACCAAGGACTTTTACCTTGATCGGGATGATGAACATTAAGAGTATCTCCATCTCAGGGAAGGTCGCTGCAAATGCCAAAAATATTGACATGCATATATAATATGTCGTAAACAGATATCCGATCTGCACATTTCCGGCACCTATAAATGCAAGTATCCCATACATTATAAAAGCGCCGATAACTGTATAGAACAGTCCTGAAAAGATATAGACGTTATATCTGAAGTCTCCCCATACGTTCTCAAGTGTTCTGCCGATGCTGTAATAAAAATACATCGATATCAGTACCCAGAACACATTATCCTGCCTTGTCGGGCTTATCACCCAGGTGAACAGTCTCCATACCTGACCTTTTAAAATCTTTGAAGGTTCGAGCGACAGATAATCAAGTATCCCGCTTGTTGAAGGAAGTATCGCAAGTGCGTAACCTATCGCAAAACAGATGACCATGTACAGTGAAAGGTTGTGCAGTGCGTATTTGCTGTATTTTCTTTCTATTTTGTCAATCCAATTATCTTTCAAGCTAAAACACCTCTAATCAGCTTATCTCGCTTATCTGGCAGAATCTGTTGTATTCCTCATCGATCCTGACGAATTTTTCCTTATCACCCGTTATGGCATTATCCGGATGAAACTTTGCCGCGTACTTATGGTAAAGCTTCTTTGCTTCAGATTTTGATTTACACATGGCAAAGTATCTTAAATTATGCCTTCTTGCAAATTCGTGCTGCTTTGCGACCTCGCGCTCGACATCACTCATCTGCTTTTCGGGTTGCGGATCTTTGTATGTTTGATTTTGAGTATTTCTATAAGTCCTGTTATCACTCGTGCGTGATGACTGGTTTGAATACTTTCTTCTAAACTCTGCTTCAAAAGCCCTTTCTTTGCTCCGGTGAGCATACAGATCCTGCTGATTAAAAAAGTTAGCGGTACTCGTATAGGGATCTTTAAAAAAGCTGGCGGAATCATAGGCCTGTCTTTCACTAGCCCTCTTCTGTTTCTCTCTTCTGCTTCCAAACAACCAGAAGAATCTCGGATCGTGGGCTATCTCCCAGTTTTCAAATGCATCCTTGATCCCGTCATTATTTAGGTCGTCAGCGAAATACTCGCTGTAATAGTACCTGAATTCTTCATAATTCTTCGGATTTTCTTCCTTGTACTGCTGAAATACCTTGGCCCACCATATAAGAAACACTAAAAAGGCTACTATATATGAAATCGAGAACACAGGTCCTTCGAACAAACCAATGAGCGGAATACTCATCATATAGTAAACCAGAGAAAAGCTTGTCATAAATCTTTTTCTAAGGAATGCTTTTACGAGTATCCCTACTGGCACAGCAAATAGAAATATAAATTCGTACAGTTTATGAAACAGAAAATCAGTTGCCATTACTTAAACATTATCCCCATTAGATTTCTACCGATAGAAGCTCCGACATT
>CADAPR010000071.1 GCA_902789785.1 uncultured Lachnospiraceae bacterium | reverse complement strand
AAAAATGCAAAATATTTAGTTTTTGTTCTATGTGTCTACTTTGAGAAATCTCTACCTCCTACGTGGTAATTTTTCTGTCCACTTTTCTTGACAGCTACATATCTAGCAAAACCGGCATTGATTTTAGTGAATATTTATACAGATTGAACTGGTTGAGTTCACGGGTTCAATATTCATCAAGAAAACTGTAACGGATACCATTCTTTTTATAAGCGATAACAGTATCCAAGTTTACATTCTGTATACTGTTAAAAATGTTGGATTCAACAAAAGGATTATCCTTCTTTAAGTTTGCTATAAGCTTTTTTGTTTCAAGTCTTTTGGAAGACGTAGTTCCATCCTCGTGACAGGTTGAACAGGTATCAGTAAAATGGCAGGCACACTGCAGAAAATGCAGATCATTGTAGTCACGCCATGCGCAGATATCACTTTCTCGTATAAGATACATAGGTCTGATAAGTTCCATACCATCAAAGTTTGTACTGTGAAGTTTGGGCATCATAGTCTGTATCTGTGCTCCGTATAACATACCCATCAGTATAGTCTCTATAACATCATCATAATGATGGCCTAACGCAATCTTATTACAGCCCTGTTCCTTTGCCTTACTATACAGATATCCTCGTCGCATTCTGGCACATATATAGCAGGGACTTTTTTCTATAGTATCCACAGCATCAAAAATGTCACTCTCAAATATAGTAACTGGTATACCGAGTGCTTTTGCATTACTTTCAATCAATTCTCGGTTTTCCTTATTATATCCCGGATCCATAACAAGAAAAGTGAGACTAAAACTTACAACCTTATGTTTTTGTATTTCCTGGAATAATTTGGCCATGAGCATGGAATCTTTTCCACCGGATATACATACAGCGATGTGATCACCTTCACTTATCAACTTATATGTTTTACATGCTTTTGCAAAAGGCGAAAACAGTTGTTTATTGAATTTTTTGCGTATGCTTTCCTCTGCTTTATGTTGTTTTTCTCCTTCCCTATCTTCCTCCTTAAGACAGGTCCTTATGTATCCGATATATCCGCCTTCAAGACTGAGGCAATCTCTGCCCTTAAGACACTCAAGATCCTCTATTTCTTTTGAAGTGCGGCCTATCTCACAGTAGAATACAAGTATCTTGTTTCGAGGAATGGCATCTATTTTGTCATTTGAATTTTCTTTTAGCTGCTTGAGGCTTATATGAATGGCATTTGGTATCATACCGTATAATACCAGTTCTTCATCCCTTATATCTATTAATTCATAGGTATCATTAGCTAAATTGCGAAGTTCATCAATAGTAATTTCATTCATTGTTATACACAAATCCTTTACCGATATGCTTGGCTCATTAATCTGATTGTCAGATGATATCACTGTTTACCTACCATGTCAATCGGTTAATGGTCGTTATATGCATAAGAATAAAAAATATATAAATAAAGGAGCGCAAAACCACGATCACAAATGATGAAATATCTAAGTTATTAAATTTCATATATCAATCTTTATACTTTTCATACCTGCACTGTTCATAAACCTGTTTTCCGAGTATAGTGATTGCCTGTTTGGGACAGATATTCAGACATCTGTAGCACATCGCACATTTATCTGAAGCTGTTGCTTTGCCATCATTTATAGCCAGATTATTCATTGGACAGCTCCTTACACATAATCCGCATCCAATGCATGCGTCACTGATCTTGACTTTATCACAGTAACCTGTTGTCTTATTGTAAAACCACAGCCTCTGGCCGAACAGACCCGCAAGATGCGCCCAAAAGCTCAGTCCTTCCTGCGGATAAATCTTGGTTTCTTTGATCTGCTTTGCAATCTCTTCTATTCTTATGTCGGCATTTTTCACCATCTGTTTGCTTGTTTCTATAGGCTTCTTTAAAAGCTTGTTATCACCTATTGAATCAGGCATGATGATCTGCATACCACCTATTATCTTTGCTCCATGCTTTTTTAGTACTCTCGCGCAACATCCGGTTCCGTCCCCGGAAAACAACGCCATTGTAGTCATGCAAAGCACTTTCTTTCCGGCCCATATATTGCCATTTTTGTTTATAAAATCTCTGACCATATAAGGCATGTTTGAAAACTGTGTCGGGTACGCTATGACTATTTCATCGTTTTCCCTTATCTTTGATACAACATCTTTATCTTCTACCGAAATGATAGACGCTGTTGGATCTATTAATGAAACAAACTTTTCTATACAGTGTTTTGTATTTCCCGTACCGCTTAAATATACTCCTATCATATAAACTCCTCCTAAAAACTTACAGATGAAAGTATCTTTTCTACCTCATCACCCAGATGCTCTTTATCAACCACACCTTTTACTGTAACAAGCTGCGCCAGGCCATGGACCATAGACCAGAGAGCGAGTATTCTCGATCGTATTGTATCTCTTCCTATATTAATGTGTTCATTAAGATAGTTTGTCGCAATATCCTCAAACAGTATAAAAGGCTTGTATTTGCTTAACTCAATATCTGTTCTGGTAAATAAAAAATGATAATACAGAGGATTCTCATAAAAAAACAACACATAGCATTTACCTAGATCGATCAGTATGCGATCCTTATCGCTGCAGGTATGATTTGTTTCTTCCAGTCTGTTATAAAACTGATCTGTTATATACTCCCAAACAGCAATAAGAAACGCTTCCTTATTCTGAAAATGAGCATACGGCGCGGCCGAACTCACACCTACCGCCTTAGCAAGCTTTCGCATAGAAAGACTTTCCACACCGTATCTGTCTATGTATTCCAGTCCTTTCTCTATCAGTTCGTTCTTTAGATTGCCATGATGATACGATTTTTCTTCCATGTGAATACCTCCAATCTTATCAGTGATTAGATTGTAGCATTCAATCTTATCACTGTCAAGATTAAAGATGAGCATAAAATAACCGGTATCTAAAAGATACCGGTTTGTTCATATAATCTATCCTAAAAGTTTTTTCATATCATAAAACTCTGGATGCTCCTTGTTCCATTTTTCGTCAAATTCAAAAAAGATTTCATCTGCATCAATTTGCTTGGATCCTCCTTTGGCAGCCACATAGAACTCATACAATTCTTCCTTGAACTGTTTTTCCAATGCATAGATTCGTTCCTTTGTTTCATCTGACACATCAGACATATTGCCTATCGCATCATTTATCATCATCCTCCAACCATTTGTTGATTCATTTATATCTCTTAGTTCTCCGCTGGTCAATTCTATCATGTTGCTTCCTCCTTATCCTAATCTGTTAAGTCAACCGGGTCTTTATCATTATTCCCTTTTCCGGTTCTTGTCATAGCCTCTACTGATATGGTGAGAGCCTTTCTATCACATGTTACATAGTAATCAATCTCTCCATTACATCCTCCGAGCTTGCACTTAACCGTATTATATCCAAATAACGCTGCTAACATAGTATAATACTCTTGCCCCTGTCTTGTTCTAATCATTGATCTGCTATTTTTGATAAACTGATATACCTTAGGATATTTCTTTGCCAGTATATTATCGATCATAGTATCTAAGTCATCGTAAGCTATCATTCTTGCATTCTCATTTAAAATCATGGTAAGTTGAACAGATCCTATATTTTCACCATACGTCCAGCAATGATTGATTGTTTTTTCATCTGATGCAGTCTTTGAATTCGAACTTACCGCCAGATATGTTCCTCTACCTGACATACCATCACTGTAAAACTGGCGATTCTTCTCTTTTAGCAGACCTGAAAGCTGTTTTGCCTGTTCAACAGCATCCTCTTTTCCCGGCAAGGTATTGATCGTATGATATACCTTCTTTTTCAGAAGAGATTTTTTCACTTCTTCATTACCAATATAATTAACAGTCGTAGGTTTATGTTCAGACCATCCGATAGCATTAAAGAATTTGCTCGACATTGTATTACTCTGATTATCATCTACCCTCTGAGTATAAACTGATTTAAGTATTGTCTCCATATCACTATCAAGCTTGGCTACTTCTTCTTCGCTAAGCTCTAAATTGCCCTGAAGATTGTGATATATCATATCATAATGCGTCTTGCACGCAGTATTTACTGTCTCTTCCGTCTGTTCCTGTGAAAATGCTTCCATTCCGTTCTTGGCAGAAGTACGTATCATGTCGAGATTATCATTCAGCATTTTATTTACTCTATCCGATATCTGTTCTATGATCGCCCTGCGTATCTTGCCGTTTGTGGTACGAGGTTTCTTTCTTCGGTTGTTCAGATATGTATCACAGCTTTCTTTGAGTCTACCTAAAAGCGTCAGACTTTCATTAACATCTCCGAGTCTGTTCACGCGATTATATAGCTCCAGATCAGTAGCAACGTCATTGTATTCTTTTGAATTGCCTCCGCGATCACTGTTTTTTATGAACAGCTCTATCTGTTCTAGTGAGAATTCTTTATAGTAATCTTTGGTCTTCTTATCACCGCCCTTAACACTCTTTTTAAGTTCCTCCACCTTAACAGATGTATTTTTGTGCCACATTTCCTCGATATTCTTTTTTGTTTCCTGATATGAATCCATCTTCTTTCGGAATTCATCTTTATTGCGATATTGTTTTTCCATATCAAGAAATCTGGTATTTAATTCTCCGTAGGCAAGCTTATTTTCTTCTTCTTTTCCTTGTTCAACCTTGATCAGTCCATATTCATCAAGACGCTGTTTTTCTTTTATGTATGTCAATGAATCCATGCATATGCCTCCTTTCAGGCCAGTCTGTAAACACTTAACGGTCTCATTTTGCTTCCAGCGAGTATTTTCTCCATTCCTTCCCGTCCCTTGTTGTTGCAAATAAGAAACCTTATTGTTGTTTGCGGTGTATATTCTTCCATATACATTCTTTTTAATACAGAGAACAGATCCAATATATATCTGCCGTCTGTACTATGTATATATGTAACATCTATCCGTTCATCCTGCTCTTCTGTAAGCATAACGGCTTCTATCTTGCCGTCTTTTATACATACCAGACTCCCGTCGGAAAATCTGTTGCTATCTACCAGTCCTTCAGGAAATTGTATTAGGTCATCATGAGGATTTTTAAATACAAATCTGTCCAGATCTTTAACAGATACTCTGTCAATGGTATCAAAGACTATTGATTTTTCTTTTGAGGGAAGCGAAAAATCCTTAAGATCTCCCAGCCTTCCTTCTATATAACAGTAATCATCATCAGTCTTTTTAAATCCTTTTGATTGAATGTAACTTACATCGATACTGTCTGTTGTATATATGAAGATCGGTATCTTTTTAGTTACGATCGGCTCAATGATTATACATAATAGCTTTTTTGCCACACCCTTGTTTCTGTATTCAGGTACAGTGTAAAGCTTTTCAATACGTATATACTCAGGAAAGATCTCTGTAACCAGTACTCCTAAAATGTTGTCTGTTTTTTCATCAAAGGCGCCAAAGGCGCATAATCTCTCCTCACTTATTCCGAATATCTCTGCATTGCTTAATAACTCCATGTATCTGGTTATATTTTCGGAATTGATGCTTTCCGTCAAAACATTCAGCATATGCTTATTCTCCTCTCTGGCCAGATGAGTTTGTTTTGTAATACTAATATATCAAAAGAAGTATCACAAAAGTGTCACATAGTGATATTATATATAATGGAGGATGAATAAATAATGAAGGGAATTAAAAAAATATATAACCAGCTCAACGGTTATGTGTATGATTCTTCTATAAATATTGAAGAGAGAACATTTATAATGCTCTCGATCTCAGTTCTGGTAGCACTGTTTGCTGCAATTCCATGCGGTCTTATAATGCATGAACCTTTCTCTGCTACGATCTCCACCATTATCGGTGCCATTTTCTTTACTATATATGTTATATATGCGTTCAAAAAAAATAAGATTGAAAAGGCTAAAATCTTTCTGTCCGTAATCCTGGTATTCATATTTCTTCCCGCAATGTTTTTCTCTAACGGCGGAGTAGAGGGCGGCACTCCCATATGGCTGCTGCTCGGCACGATCTATATCGCATTGATCTTAGAGGGAAAACTCAAGATCATTATGATCTTCTGCAATGCCATTGTCATGACTGTATGCTGGTTAATAGGATACTTCTTCCCGGATCTGATAATCGGATACTCAAGAGGCGGCAACTATTTTGACAGCATTGCTGCGCTTTTCATAGTTAGCGGGATCATATATACACTGATCAATTTCCAGAGCAAGCTCTATCAAAAAGAAGAGGAACAAAAAAACGTACAGAGACTTTTCTCTCAGACTGCGACAGCTCTGGCAAATGCGATAGATGCTAAAGACAAATATACACACGGTCATTCTTCAAGAGTAGCTGAATACTCTAAAAAGATTGCCGAAAGGGCAGGAAAGAGTCCCGCTGAATGTGAAGAGATATACTATGTTGCCCTTTTGCACGATGTTGGAAAGATCGGTGTTCCAGAAGCAATAATCAGCAAGGAAGGAAAACTGACAGAAGAGGAATTTGATCTCATAAAACAGCATCCCGTTATGGGTGCTCAGATCCTAAAGAGCATTACTGAGTATCCGTATCTGAGCATAGGTGCAAACTTCCATCATGAACGTTATGACGGCAAGGGATATCCTCAGAAACTCAAAGGCTCCGATATTCCCGAGATTGCAAGAATAATCTCTGTTGCGGATGCATATGACGCAATGACATCAAAAAGAAGCTATCGTGACACCATCCCTCAGGATAAGGTTCGTGAACAGCTCATAGAAGGTGCCGGAACACAGTTTGATCCCGAATTTGCCAACATCATGCTTCATCTTATAGATCTGGATACCGAATATGAGATGAAGGAAAGAGAAGAGATAAAGGAACTTGCCGGAAAGAACGAGCTTGTCATCGGTGAACATAGAGATGATATTTCCGAAGGTATCTGGATCAACCCTTACATGACCACTATAGAGATGAAAGTAAGCTCTAACAGAACAATAGCAAGTCATAGTCCCAAGCCTTCGCTTGTTATCTTCGATTCTCTTGACGGTCGCTACCATGACGATGAAAAAGAGATTAAGGAATTAATATACTTTGAATACTGCGAGATCTGGTTTGACGGTCATGTAGTAAATAAGGGAACAAGAAAGATAGAGACTAAGACAAGAGAAGAAAAGACCTCTCTTGCTCGCGGAGAATACCGTATAGAAGCTGTTAAAATCAAAGATCATGCTCTTATCAGAATCTATGACAGAGAAGGAGTTAAAGAATTCATTATTGCTCTTCCCGACAGTTCAAGATATGTATATATCGGTCTTAGCGGAGAACAATGCCGTATCAGTGATGTTAAGATAGAAAAATCCGAAGAGAGAACAAGCGCCGACTTCATCCCAAGGATCGCTGAAAAGATCAGCTTCATCAATGTTCCTGCCGGAGATATTCCCAATATTCAGGTTGATGGCTACAGAAGCGAATCAACAAAGGGAATCCCGATAAAGGACGGAATGAATATATCATTCCATTCAATGAGCCTGCCAACCGCAAGACTTGTTTGGCATTGTCCTTCATATGTAATCTTCACATCCGATGACGGAACAGTTAATGGCGAAAACTACAAGGAGTTTTCTCTTGTAAGGCTGGATGGCGAAAACTGGGAAGCTGAAAATGTGGCAGAAAATGAGCTATTAGTAAACAGACAGGATTTCAACGGCTGGGATTCCTGGAAAAAATATAACAAGAATGGATTTGACTGTTTAGTATCGTTTAAACGAGACTCAAATACCATTGTTTCACGAACAGAAAATGATGGTATATCAATAAAAGATACTACTCATGTACTGGTTGATGCAGAAGAGATCTATGTGGCTCTTTCGGGCGATCAGTGTGCTCTTACCAATATAAGAATCAACTACGAACAATGATCGAGCTACTCAAGCCCACTTATCAGATCTTTTATATCTTTGGCTATCCGTTCATATTCATAGCGATGAACGCAGTGGTCGCAGTC
>CADAPR010000070.1:7369-19947 GCA_902789785.1 uncultured Lachnospiraceae bacterium | reverse complement strand
TTCCGTGATCTCCAGATTTATCTGAGAGGGATTTATATGATACTTCTCTATACATTCAGTAACAAGCTTTGCAGGATTCTCATGATCAAACTGTGCTGCTGATACATTGATCTCTATCTGTTCAAGACCGTATTGCTGAACTTCTTCTTTCGAGAGAAGCTCGCATACTTTTTCCAGTACCCGTTTCCCCAATTGTATGATCTGTCCGTTTTCTTCAGCGATCGTGATAAATTCTCCCGGAGGGACTATCTCACCATTCTTTTGCCTGATGCGTACAAGCGCCTCTGCAGCTTTAAATCTGGATTCTCTAACATTGATGATCGGCTGGTAGAAAACCTCAACTCTGTCTTCTCTTAAAGCTTCATCTATCATCCCTTTGACTCTGTTCTGATCGCGCAGCTTGCTAACCATATCTTCATCGGCTATCAGTATTTCCTGTTCACTCTCCAAATATGTATGAAGGAAACGGAAGAACTCATCGGGTCCGTTTACTATCAGGCTGTTCGGTATCAAAAGATAAGTGCCTTTTGCAGGCAGATCCGTCACGCTGTCTTTCAGTCTCTTAATCTCTGCAGCTCTTTCAAACATTCTCTCTTTATCGTCATAAAGAACACAGAACGTATCATCGTCAATTCTGAATGCCGGTTCCGGGCCAAGATCAACCAAAGCCTTAGCAGTACGGGTGACTGCAGTCTGTTCCATGCTGTAATCAACATAGTTTGTCATATAATGGATCTTGGCGGTAAACATGGAGAACTGTTTGCCAAACTTGTATTGATCATGTACATAGACAGAAAGAGCATCTGCGGTAAACAGTCCGGTAGATGCATCGATGTATTCACTTGGGTTTTCCAGCTGGATATAAAGAATGACCATTCCAAAGGCAGATGCAAATCCGACAAGCAAAAGTTGCGGTTCAATGAACTGTATGATGGCAGCAAGGAGCCATATTCCCTGCCATAAAAGCATGGCTGTAAATCTTCTGCCGGGCATTATCTTCCTGTATACCATTGTTATAACGATTGTAGATGTGATATAAACAGTAGAAAGCAGATATGCAACATAGGTTGAAGGACCGAATGAATATACAATACGTCCGTTGGCAGTGAAATCAATAGGCAGAATGAGCATGAGCAGCTCGCCTACTGTAAAGATAGCATGATAGAAGATCCTTGCATTTTTTGACCAAGTCTTATCTCTTGGCAAAAGATTTGTAGAGGCATAAAGGTAAGCAAAATACCCCTGAAAGCCAAGTAACATGATATATAACTTGCATATTATCCTAGTTATATCAGGATCAAAGCCATTATACGTGGACAGATTGATAAAAACGATAGACAGTATATCAAACACTATGCATGCGAAACATGCATATAATGCACGCTGAAAAAGCTTGCGGTTCATAAGGTCAAGCTTCTTCTCACGATGGAACATTACGAGTATCGTGAACAGTATAAAAAGCGCGCAGCATTGAAGTTCGATATTCATTACTGTGATATCTCCTTTAAGGAATTATATCATAAACAGATTTAGCTTTACACAAGGCAATACCATCTTTGCTATTTACCCTTGATCTTCTGTAGCAGTTTACCAAATGGTGATACTTTCTTTTTTTGCAGAGTCTCTCCCATTTCCTGTATCCTGATTGCTACATCACCCGCAAATCTATCTACATCAATAAAACGTTCTTTGCCTTTATTGATCAGGTACATCCTGGGCGGATCACAGTACAGCATTTTATTAAAGATATCCAATTCCTCAGGATATTTGGTGACAACTTTTCCGTGTTCATTGTTATGATCATTCTGCCATATGGCAAGTTCCTGACAGAAGTTCTTTTGATCAGGCATTTTAACCCTGTCTTTAAGTTCTCCTCCATAAACCCAGTTAAGCATGTTGTATATGGCGTGAGCTTCGATACAAAAGCCTCTGGTAAACGCTGTCATTCCGAAGTCTTTGCGCTTTACATGAGCTTTGCACAATTCATTAATATCCATTTCAAGTGATACGGTATCCTTCAATGCGATATCTTTAAAACAGCTCAGATAAGCTTTTTCAAATCCTGATATCTTCTGTCCCAGTTTCTTTTTTGCCTGATCAAGTCCCGCTTCGATAAAATCAGCATTCTGATACCATATCCCCATGAATGTATTTACAATGGGTGTTCCTGAAATCGAACCGCTAGCAAGACCGTTTTCTTCCGGTAATATCCTCTCTATCCTGTCAGGCATGTTGGCAGCAAGAAGTTCAGGCATGATATTATAGCTATAATATGTATGATCTGTACCCGGACTAGCCACATTGGTTATCTGCGCCATTTGAGCATTCTCATAAAGGATATCATTAAGATACTCCATATCTCTTTTCTTAAATGCCAGATAAAGCTTTAGCAATGGATTACCGTCGTTGGACATGAGCAGTAGAGATCTGACTTTACGCACAAATTCTGTATCCTTAGAACATACCAGATCTATCTCACTACGTCTGATGTCAAAAGTCTCTTCAATAGAAAGCGGATACATATCCGATCTTTGCAGATTCAGTTTTTCATATTCTTCAACAAGTTTTTGACAGTCTTTCTCTTTCATATCTTTCCTTTATAACTGATAATTCTATTGATATAGTTTTCAGCATGTTATGTACGGAACTCTTACCCGACATATTTCTTCAGTTCTTTTATCATAATACCATACTTAAATACAAAATACCCCAAATGTTATCATTAACATTCGGGGTGTGTTTCATACTAACGTATATCGCTTTATATGATTTCATATCTGACCTTTTATTTTTTCATTATCATGTTATTCAGACCTGTTCCGTAAGCCATGCTTTCATTATTCAGTTTCTGAATATACGGAGAATAGTCTTCTTCCCATCCGGGATTTACAGATGCCATTCCTGAAATTGTTTCCGTTCCCTCTTTTGCGATTGCATCGAGCTGTTTTACTTTTTCTGCACAGCTGTCTGTAAGGGCATTCATGTCATCTCCGTTTTTGATCTCTTCCTTAAGCTGTTTTGCAGATTCCTTGTAGGAACTGGCTAATCTACCGGAATAGTCATTATATACTTCCTCAAATGAAGAATATGATGCATTATTAACTATATCCATAGTTCCCTGTGCATTTTCCTTCATATCCTGTCCGATATTGACCATAGTCTGGTTATAATCGGTTTCAGTCGGAATCTCGGTATCACCGCATGCTGCTAGAAAACTCATTGTCATGCATATAGCCAGGATCAATCTAATCTTCATATCTAATTTCCTCTGATTTCGCTACTCTATATCTATTACAACTATTTGAGGACGGTTAAAGAATCTCGGCAGTGGTGTGCTTTCTCTGGCCAGTCCTCTGCTCACTACCATTGTACTATTATTTGATAGTTTATAAATCCCATTTATGTATTTTGCCATAAATCCCTGGTCTGGTGCAAAGATCCCTCTGTTAACAAACGGTATTCTGAATTGACCTGCATGTGCATGTCCGGCAAGTATCAGATCAAAATCATACTTTTCATACACATCTACTCTTTCAGGTCTATGACTTACAAGTATCTTTAAACTCGAATCGTGTGTCTGAGAACAGGCTGTGTCTATCTGTTCCTCCCAGTCTTTATCGATCATATAAGTCGGATCATCTATACCGCATATATCTATCGAAATCCCGTTAATGCTCTCAGTCATACAGGCGCCATCCAAGACATTCACTCCGATGCTTTTTAGATAGCTTTTCATCTCATCTACACGACCGCTCCAGAATTCATGATTTCCGGATACATAGTAGCACGGATATTTTTGCACCAGTCTATAAGTAGCTTTCTTGGCATTATCATCTTTTAATCTGTCATCAAAGATATCTCCGCCAAGAATTACTATGTCAGGATTCTGATCATCTACCATGTCGATCAGTCTGTTCTGATCCTTACCATAATAGCATGAATGTAGATCTGTTATAAGAACGACTCTTATCTTTGAAGAATCACCTTCAATAAGATCAAGTGATATCCTTTCCGCAACAGGCAACCACGACCAGACGGACAATGCGATCACGATGCTCAATACTATGCATACGATAAGTTTTCTGCACTTATTCTTCGTCATCTTCTTCAATTATTTCTTCCGGAAGCTCTTCTTGTTCATCTATGGTATGTATATCTATACCCTTCTGAGCCATCATAGCGATGTATTCTTCAGCATCATCCATGATATCATCCAAATCTTCACTTCCGGTATCTATATCGATCGGTTGTTTCTTAAACAGCATATCATACATTACAGGTATTATGAACAATGTCATAAGTGTAGCATATGCCAAACCGCCGGCTATAACAAGCGCCATGCCTTTTCCCAGCTGAGCTCCCATGTCATCACCAAGCATTAGATTGCTCTCTGCGAGTATAGTCGTCAATGCAGTCATGAGTATAGGACGCATACGAGTCTTTCCTGTTGCGATAAGTGCGTTATGTCTGTCAAGTCCGGATTTACGCAGCTGATTCGTATAGTCTACAAACACGATACCATTGTTAACTACTGTACCCATCAGCACTATGAATCCCATCATACTGATTACTGACATGTTCTCGCGTGTGATCCAAAGTGACAGGAATCCCCCTGTGAACGCAAGTGGTATGGTAAACAATACGATGAACGGGCTTAGCAAGCTCTGGAACTGCGCAACCATTACCAGATAAATGAACAGCATGCCTAAAGCAGCGACAAGCAGCATCTGCTTGATCATGGTTACTACTGAATCATACTCTCCGCCAAGTTCGTAAACATATCCCGACGGCATCTTGTACTTTTCTAGTATCGGTTCAAGCTTACGAGTTAACAGGGTCGTATTGTATCCTTCAGCAACATCAGCTGTAACTGTTATATACCTTGACTGGTTCTTTCTATCTATGGATACTACACCGTCACTTATCTCTTCTCTTGCTATCTCACCAAGAGTGTGTTCTCTGGTCACCTGATCATCATCTTCATCATAGGCATCCACAGTGAACGTATAATCCAGAAGATTTTCCTTGGTAAGCGGCTCCATTTCATCGACGATCTTAATATCCATCTCGATGCCGTCTATCGTTACCGTAACTGATGATTTTGAAGTCTTTATCTTTGAGCTTATATCCTGATAAATCTGTGCAACAGAAAGCCCCATTGCCATTGCTTTGTTCTTGTCTATCACAAGGTGTATTACTTTATCGGCATCTTCCTCACCGTTCGAAATATCAGTATATCCTTCTATCTGCCCTACCATATCCATAAAGTCATGAGATATGGCATTTAGCTGTTCAAGGTCATCGCCGTAGATATTTATACTGAGACCGGTACCACCCATCATCGAATCCATTTCAGATGAAGCCGTAGCGAGCTTGAAATCAACATCAAGATCAGCCACAGCTGTCTCCATATCTTTCATGATCCGTCTTATCTCTTCTTCGCCTGCATTTGGATTCTCAGTAAGCATCAAAAATGACATTTTTCTGAAGCTTTCCTGATCAGTTCCAGCAAGTTCTGAACTCATCAGTGCCGTATCATCTCCGGCCATTACCCCTATAGAACCCAGCCCCTCAACTGTCAGCAGTCTTTCTATAACTTTATCCGTAGTCTCATAGCACTGCATCTTATCCATATCTTCCGGATATGATATATCAGCCTGGATTTGATTCATCGTCATATCGGGTATCATAACTATACCCATCCGGATTATCAGCCATCCGGTAAACGCTAAAAGCGCTATTGCTACTGTGATCGGAAGCCATTTCTTCTTTAAGCAGAATCCAAGAGCACTTCCGTAAGCATCCTGAACCCTGTCAAAGAATCGATGTTCCTTAGGCTTAGCATTTCTTAAAACTGTTGATGCGGCTGCAGGTACAACAGTCATTGCTATAAAGAGGGATGCCATCAAACAGTAAACTATAGTAAGACACATAGGTGCCATAAGTTCATTCACAAGCCCCGTTGTATAGATCATGGGAAGGAATACACAGGCAGTAGTCAGTGTAGATGATGTAATGGCTCCGGCAACCTGTTTTGTTCCCTGTACAGCTGCTCTTGGTGCCTCAACACCTCTTCCTCTCAATCTGTATATGTTTTCTATGACAACTATCGAGTTATCAACTAACATACCTATACCGAGAGCCAGTCCCGATAATGAGAGCATATTAAGTGATATGTCCGAAAAGTACATTAATATCAGAGCGGACAGCACTGAAAGTGGGATACTGATAGCTACAACAAGTGTAGGCTTGGCATCTCTTAAGAATATGGCAAGGATAATTACAGCCAGTAATGCTCCTATAGCCATTGACTGCAGTACGCTTTTAACTATCAGGTCGATGTAATCGCCCTGATCCATAAGTACTGAAACATTAAGTCCTGGATACTGCTCCATAAGCTCATCCATGGCCTCATGTACCACTTTACTTACGTCATTTGTCCCGGCGATACTGCTCTTAAAGACTGACAGAATGATACCTCGTTCTGCTCCAAGTCTTACATAGCTGTCATCAGCATTATCTATAACTGTGATGTTTGCTACATCTCCGAGTTTAACATCTCCGACTTTATGAATATTGCAAAGAACTACATCCTCAAGTTCATCTACTTCCTCAAAGTTCTGACCTACTTTGATCAGCCATGAATTATCGAGCTTGTCATCTACATATCCTGCAGGCATCTCAAAGTTCTGCGCATATATGAGTGTAGCAAGTGTATCTAGCTGCAAGAGATCATCAGCGTTGGCTTTCTTTATCGCTTCGGCTTTCTGCTTCTCATATGATTTGACAGCATCATTGTAATCATCCCAGCCATCTGCTATCTGCTTCTGACCGTCCTTGATCTGCTCCCATCCGTCATTGATCTGTTCCTGCCCATCCGCTATCGCTTCCCAGCCGTCAACAATCTGATCATTTGCTTTATCGAGCTGTTTTTTAGCCGAGTCAAGCTGTTTTTCAGCTGAATCTATCTGACTCTGTGCAGAATCCACCTGGCTCTTACCTATGTTAAGCTGAGCATCTGCACTTCCGAGTTCTTCAGCAGCTTCCAGTTTTGCTTTTTCCAGTGCCTTATAACCACTTTCATATTCTGCTATAGATGCTTGTAGTGTTGCTTTAGCAGTAGCGATATCGGCGGTTCCCAATCCTACAAGGATTCTATTAGCCGCTTCATTTGCTTTATTCACTTCAGCTGTTAAAGCAGTAATTGCAGTTTGAAGACTATTTTTAGTTGCTACTAGTTCATCATATCCAGGATCACCGGAATTAAGCGAGCTTAATTGATTGTCAACATCTGCTATTTGATTATTAAGTGTTGCAAGCTGTGTTTGAAGCTTTTCAGCCAATTCTAGACTATCTATAGAGTTCCGGGCTGTATCAATTTTAGTGGAAGCCTGTTCAAGTTGAGCACTTGCGTTTGCCAGTTTCTCATTTGCTTCTGAACGTTTATCCTTCAGTTCGCTGACAGCATCCTCCATCTTTTTCTTATTATCATCTAACTCTGATTTATTCTTTTCAAAATCAGCAACATTCTTATTGTATTCAGCCCAGTTATCGTCAAGTTCTTTCTGACCATCTACAAGATCAGTCTTGCTCTCATCAAGGTCAACCTGACTGTCCATCAGCTTCTTTTTGTTCTTGTCTAGCGATTTCTGCGAATCGACAAGCTGCTGTTTTGCATCATCTAGTTTTTCAAGCGCTTCTGCAAATGCATCATCTGTTGATGCAAGGATCTTATCATTTAATACATCAACCTTGTCTTTATCAAGTTCTACCTGAATGGTTTTATCTACAAGGCCAAGCTCAGTAACAGAGGCAACACCGTCCTTTCTCTCAAATGCAGGTGTGACATTATCCTCTACAAACTGTGAAAGTTCTTCAGCCGACATTCCTTCCATCCTTCCATGCTGACAGCTAGATAGATACTGGCCATCAGGTTTGTTCCGATTTCCATGATGGATGGTGTTCCGCAGTCATCCGGAAGATATGATTCCAGCGTATTCAGAGCACTGCTGACCTTGACCATTGCACTGTCAAGATCCGTACCATCCTGAAATTCGAGTTCTACCATTCCGTAGTTCTCGTTACATATACTGTATATGTTTTCAACTCCATTGATTGTGCCCAGGGCATCTTCCATGGGCTTGCAGACCTCTTCTTCGACCTTCTCGGCACTTGCTCCGGGATATGTCGTTATGACTATCAGATATGGCAATGAGATTTCCGGTAACAGATCAAGCTGAAGTTTACTAAGACTTACAAAGCCAAGCGTAATGGCAGCAATAACTGCAACAAGCACTGTAAACGGCTTTTTAACACTAAATTTTGACATCGTTTACTCCTGATGAATTATCTAGATGAGTTTACATATGAATGTATATTCATATGTTCAACCATATTATACAAGCATTTAAAATCATGTCAAGTTGATTTTTAAAAATCACTTGTGTATTTTTACAAAAAATCAGGGGAGATATTGGCAAATCTGCTATATCTCCCCAACACATTAGTTAGTTTAGCTTGAAGTTTTATATTTTACAATATATATGAAACAAGTTTATAAAAATTTAAGATTAGTCTTTTCCGAAGATAAGCTTCTTAACCTTTCCTCTTGCCCTTTGCAGTGCATTGTCGGTAGACTTTTCATCCACTCCAAGTATCCTTGCTATCTCAACGTATCCAATACCTGTCATAGACAGTTCCAGCACCTTTTTTTCCATTTCGCTTAGATTATCTTCTATCGCTCTTTCCAGTGCCTCGACATTTTCCTTGTCTATGACCATCTGTTCAGGATTTACAACAAAAGTACTCGCTACACTTTCTATAAATGCAGCATTTCCGCTTTCATCATCATTCCTTTCAGAGTATAGCGATACATATGAATTGAGAGGTGTATGCTTCTGTCTTCCCGCCGCCTGTATCGCATTATACATCTGTCGGCTTATGCATAAAGCAGCAAAGGTTGAAAACGAAGCATCTCGGCCCATGTCATAATCTCTTACGGCTTTAAAAAGCCCGATCATCCCCTCCTGAATAAGGTCTTCGGGCTCAGCTCCCAAAATATACATGGATCTTGCTTTGTTTCTTACCATATCCTTATACTTGTCCATGATGATATCGACTACCTTCGGATCATCATCACGCATTCTTAGTATAAGTTCTTCATCTGTCAGTTCACTGTATTTACTGTCCAAAATATATTCCTCAGCCTAATCTCTGTCTGACTATCTCATATGCCAGCACTCCTGCAGCAACAGATGCATTGAGTGAATCAATATCGCCTTTCATCGGAATAGCTGCTATCATATCGCAGTTTTCCTTTACAAGTCTTGATACGCCCTCACCCTCATTGCCTATAACAAGTCCGATACTTCCTTTTAGATCAAGATCGTACATGAGAGTTCCATCCATATCTGCACAGACAAACCACATGCCCTGCTTTTTGAGTTCTTCTATCGTGCGTACAATGTTTGTCACTCTCACAACCGGTGTATAGTTTATCGCTCCCGCGCTTGTCCTTGCTACTGTAGATGTAAGTCCTACAGCCCTGTTCTTTGGTATGATCACACCATGAGCACCGGCAAGATTGGCTGTTCTTATCACAGCTCCAAGATTGTGAGGATCCTCGATGTTGTCAAGAATGATGACAAACGGCGCCTCACCTTTTTTTTGCGCGAGTTCAAATATGTCTTCAAGCTCACTGTATTCATATGCAGCCGTATAAGCGATCACTCCCTGATGCTTGCCTGTCTCAGAAAGCTGGTCTAGCCTTTCCTTTGCTACATATTTAACGAATATGTCTTTCTTCTTTGCTTCTCTTTTGATACTCATGACAGGCCCGTCATTGCATCCGTCGAGAATATAGAGCTTGTCTATTGGCTTTCCGGCTCTTATAGCCTCTATGACCGGATTACGTCCTTCTATGAGTGTTTCATTGATCTTTGTTTCCATATATTTTTGTTCCTGTCAGTTCTATTGCTCTCTTTATCAGTGATAACATCCGATCTTCTTTTCCCGTAAGATAAAGATATCCCATAAGTGCTTCAAAACCGGTTGCCTTTCTGTAATCTCCAATAGAAGCATTCTTGGCTGATGTATACGACTTTGCATTACGTCCTCTTCGATATATATCAGCTTCTTTTTCATCAAGTTCATCAGTTAATGCTTCTATGAATAGTGCCTGTGTCTGAGCTTTTACTATTGAGGATTTTTTCTTGTGAAGGCTTTGAGGCTGTCTGTTGCCCTGTTCTACAATGACTGTCCTTATTACAAGGTCATATATGCTGTCACCTATAAAAGCAAGCGTAAGAGGTGAATACGTATTTATATCCACCTCTTTAACCTCAAAATCTCTTTTTATTTTTTCAAGAAGACTCAAGCTTTCTTCCACGTTACACCCTCTCTTGTATCCTCGAGTATTATACCCATTTCAAGAAGCTTGTTTCTGATCTCATCAGCCTTGGCAAAATTCTTGTCCTTCCTTGCCTGCTGTCTTTCCTCTATAAGTTTTTCTATATCTTCATCAAGTACTTCAGGCTTCTTTTCTACTATAAGGCCAAGGATGTCGCACAGCATCAGAAGCATTTCCTTCATCCTCTTGAAGCCTTCCTTTGTCGATACCTCTATCATATTGATATTGATATACTTAACAAGATCAAAGATTGCAGCAATAGCATCGGCAGTATTGTTGTCATCTCCCATTGCTTCCTCGAAATTCATCTTAAACTGAGTCATGCCTTCTATGATAGAATACTCATTTCTTGCAAGCATGCTGCCCTCTGACATATCTATGGCATGCTGTAGCTTGTCGACACATGTACGAATCCTGTCTAAAGAATTCTTTGCTGCATCCATAAGCTCATCCGAGAAATTGAGCGGACTTCTGTAATGAGCTGAAAGCATGAAGAACCTTAATACCAAGAAATTACCTGCAGACTTACTCATCTTCTTATTATCGATATTCAAGAATGCATTGTGCATCCAGTATCTTGCAAATGTAACACCGCTGCATGCTTCAGACTGAGCTATCTCATTTTCATGATGAGGGAAGATAAGATCCTCTCCTCCTGCATGGATATCTATGGTTGTTCCAAGATACTTTCTGCTCATTGCTGAACATTCTATATGCCATCCGGGTCTTCCCTGGCAGTACAGGCTATCCCAGTAAGGCTCGCCGTCCTTTTTGGGTTTCCAGAGAACGAAATCAAGCGGATCTTCCTTCTGATCCTCGCCTGAAACCAAAAGTTCGCGATTTCCGCCTTCGAGCTCGTCCAGATTCTTATGAGATAATTTACCGTATTCCTTAAAAGATCTGGTCCTGAAATATACAGTACCGTCCTTTGCAACATATGCATGATCCTTAAGGACAAGCTCATCTATCAGAGCGAGCATCTCTGGTATCTCTTCTGTAGCCTTTGGATGAACAGTTGCAGGCTTTACATTGAGTGCTTCCATATCCTTTTTGCACTCCTCGATATACCTTTCAGATATAACGGTCGGATCAACGCCCTCTTCCAATGCTTTCTTGATGATCTTGTCATCAACATCAGTGAAGTTTGAAACATAGTTGACTTCAAGGCCCTTGTATTCCAAAAATCTTCTGAAAGCATCAAATACTATCATGGGTCTTGCATTTCCGATATGTATCAGATTGTATACAGTAGGACCGCAGACATACATGGAAACGTGTCCCACACTCTGCGGGAAGAACTCCTCTTTTCTCTTATTTAGCGTGTTATAGATTTTCATAATTTTCTCCCTCTCTAGCTTCTGTTAGCACAGCAGTTGCGACATGCATCTGTCATATCCATTGTTGCAAAATCAGCAGGATTCTCCAGCATACATATCGAATATGCCGATATTCCCTCACCGTTTCCGGTAAATCCAAGCCCTTCCTCGGTAGTGGCCTTTACATTGACCTGTCCTATATCGATAGAAAGCGCATCAGCGATATTTTCTCTCATCTTATCAATATACGGACGCATCTTAGGTGCTTGTGCAACTATCGTTGCATCTATGTTCTGAATGATGAAACGCTCATCTTCGATCATCTTTCCGACCTGTTCTAAAAGCTTTAGACTGTCGGCTCCCTTATACTTCGGATCATTATCAGGGAAATGTTTTCCTATATCTCCCAGAGCAGCTGCTCCCAGCAAAGAATCCGATATTGCATGCAACAGCACATCTGCATCCGAGTGGCCCAAAAGACCTTTTTCATAGGGGATGTCCACACCGCCGATGATGAGCTTTCTTCCTTCGACAAGCTTATGCACATCGTATCCCATGCCTACTCTCATTTCATTTTCTCCCTATTCATTCATATCAGCTATCGAATACGACGGAGCAAATATGGTACTTCCGTTCATTTTATAGTATCCTCTGAATATCCTGTCGAGTACGATACTTACTCCTTCGTCATCAGCCTCAAGAAGTATTACAAGAAACTGCTGTCTGCTGTATCTTGTGACAACATCAACATTTCTTATCATCTGCCTTATAGACTGTTCCATACAGAACATTGCTTTTTCAAGATCCTCGACACGAGGGTTTTCTTCCGTATTCGATTCAAGCGTTATCATAAC
>CADAPR010000070.1:0-7332 GCA_902789785.1 uncultured Lachnospiraceae bacterium | reverse complement strand
CCTTCATAGCTTCCGCTGTTC
Organism: uncultured Lachnospiraceae bacterium; assembly: GCA_902789785.1. GTDB lineage: Bacteria > Bacillota > Clostridia > Lachnospirales > Lachnospiraceae > Colinaster. Next base: position 7,311 of record CADAPR010000070.1, on the reverse strand, counting down.
TTTATGCCATTGACGAGTCTGTTTATATCAATGCTCTCATTTCGCGCAGATTCGGAATCGCTGTTATAGAAACTATATCCGTCCTTGCCGTTCTGCTTTACGTGATACAGAGCCTTGTCTGCTTTGTTATATGTATCAGCATAAGTATCAGAAGGAGCACACATAACCATACCTGCTGACAGTGAAGCAACAGCTATCTCAGGATCCTCGTTCTTCTTTTCAACAAATTCATTGATAATCTTCTGGACCTTTGCCTCTGCATCATCCTTTGTTACATTCTTCATAAAGAAGAGGAACTCATCACCGCCGAGTCTGCAGCATAAGCTGTTCTCATTATTAGCTATGAGAGTATCTCCCATAAGCTTTAGTACTTTATCCCCGGCTTTATGTCCGTTTGTATCATTGATCTTTTTTAGGTTATCTACATCAAAGAAGATAAAGCATCCGCTCTCTTCCTGCATGATCTGAGCAATGGCAGTCTCTCCCGTTGTCCTGCTCATGATACCTGTTGTTATATCTATGTCGTCCGCACCGTTCTGTGCTACGAAAGTTTCCATTACCTCCTGTAAAAGCGCAGATGATGCTTCCATTGAATCGTCACTTTCTATCTGATCATTCTTTAGGATCACATCAAGGAGTCCGTGATCCCAGAGTCCGATGAACACATCGACAAGATAAGGATCAAACTGCTTTCCCTTTCCCTCAACAAGTTCATTCCTTATATGTTCAGAACTGTAAGCTCTTCTGTATATACGCTTTGAACTCATAGCATCAAATGCATCTGCTATAGCAACGATCCTTGCCTGTTCAGAAATATCCTCGCCTTCAAGGCCCTTGGGATATCCGCTTCCGTCAAACCTTTCATGATGACATAGCGCAACATCTTCGGCACCTTCGACCATCATCTTGTTTCTTAAGATCTCGCCACCCATTGTTGCATGCGATTTGATTATATTATACTCCGAATCTGTCAGTTTCTTAGGGTTATTAAGTATGGAGTCCGGTACACCGATCTTTCCTATATCATGCAAAAGAGCAGCATATCTTAGATTTTCTACCTTTTCCTTTTCCCATCCAAGTGCTTCAGCCATCATGACCGAATACTGACTTACTCTTGTCGAATGTCCCTTTGTATAAGGATCCTTTGCATCTATTGCATTTGCAAGAGTATGTATAGTCTGCAAAGACATCTGCTCAATCTTTCGGCTTCTCTCCTCAGCTTTGGCAGTCTGTCTTTCAACTTCTTCCTTTAGATTGGTCTGCAAAAAATGAAGTTCAATGATACGCGATATACGCTGAATGAGTATATCCTGTCTGAAAGGCTTGGTAATAAAGTCATCGGCGCCTTCCATGAGACCGTTAGCCTCTGTTTCCCTGTCATCATCTGCGGTCACAAAAACAACGGGGATATCAAACGTATCATCAACAGCTTTCAGTCTGTTGATGACATCATGCCCGTTCATCCCCGGCATATGTACATCAAGAAGTATCAGGTCAGGCTTTTTCTCACTAACAAGCTGCAGAGCTTCTTCTCCGGAAGCTGCTTCTCTTATCTCAAACCTGCCACGTAACATCCTGGACGCTATTTTCCTGTTGAGAGGCTCATCATCTACAATTATGATATCAGCCTTTTCACTGAAAAAATCTCTCATACGCTAACTTACGCAAGTGCGTTCCTTACGATACCCAGAACACGCTGATAGTCGTTAAGACAATCCTCATGCCTGCGCATGATTGTTTCCGCATCGTGAACCTTGCAAGCACTCTCAATTTCAAGAGCCTTGGCTGACAGCTCAGATGCGCCTATTGTCATGGACGAGCTCTTTACAGCATGTATCCTGATCCTGTAACTGTCCCAGTCCTGCAGTTCAAAGAAGTGTTTAAGTTCCTCTGTCTTATCAGCAGTCACATACTCCTCCAAGACTTCTCTGTAGAAATCTTCGTCATCCATACAATATGACATTCCCAGTTCAACATCTATTCCTTCAAGTTTTTCTAACATATCATCACCAATTGGCACGTACACATTTTTTCTACTTTATAATATCATCTTTTTTCTGTCAATTCAATAAAAGCCAAGAAATAGCGTCACAATGAACATTTCGGCTCTTTAATGTATTCACATGAATGGCTTTGATAAGCACCTTTAATTCTATAATTTCATTGTCGTGCATTAATAAACCAGTTCGGTTGTTGAAATCATTGCATCTTTGGGCTGGTTTTTAACCGCTATCTGAAATTCATCTTCATATATCAGTTCACCCGGTATCTCATCACACGAATTCTTAAACCAGGTTATGGCTTTTTCCGGATTGTTCTTTTCATAATACGGCGGCACAGGGAGCACCTTTTCAAAGTATTCTCTGTTTATCCAGTACTCTCTTTCTTCTTCAGAAGAAAGTATCCCGCTGTCTACAAGCTTACCTACGGCTGTGAATATCCCTCTCGGTTGCTTTGTTATATATGCAGTATCAGCTGTGTGTATTCTATAGTAATTCATGGCATTTTTGTCATTTGATCAGTTTTATTTCTTTTTTCTCATCATCAGAAAGATCGTCAATAAATATGCAGTACTCATCAGGATAGCCTCCGACAAAGGTCATGTGCTCCATGTTTATCTGAGACGGATCGGTTATCCACATTACCTCTTTTCCATGAAAATCAGGGATATATCTTAATAATTCATTCTTATATATTGCATTCATTGATAATCCTTATGCTGTTATTTAATCATCCAGAAAAGATCGCAGCTCAGGCAATCTTCTTTCTGCCTCTTTGCGTCCCATCCTGTATACTCTTTCCAGTTCCTGCGGATCATTTTCCGTGCGGCTTATCCCGAGTGCCTCAGAAGGCCTTATTACAAAACTGGTCTTCTTATTCTCTCTTTCTTTGATCTCCTCCATCTGGCGATTATACATTTCACACCTGTTGAACATTGCTTTTGCAGCGACAGGATATTTAAAAAGAGCAAGTCTTGCCATATAAGACTCAAGTCCTCTTTTTCTTCTGTATCCGTCCGGCTTGGTAAGTATGATCACATTTCGATTATATCCGAGATTTTCCATGTATTCATAAGGGACTGAATCCGAAATCCCTCCATCTAACAACAGATGACCGTCTACTGAAACCGGCTTAGATACCATAGGCATTGACGCGCTGGCCTGCATCCATTTGATATCATGATCTTTTCCGTCAATGCATTTGTGATATACGCACTTACCCGTCATGATATCGGTAGCGCCCACATAAAATTCCATCGGATTATTCTTAAATGTCTCAGTATCAAACGGATCCAGTTTTTGTGGAAGTTCATGATAACAGAACTCTTCCTCATACAGATCTCCTGTTTTGATCAAAGATCTAATACTGCAATATCTCTTGTCTTTGCAATACTTCTTGTTATATCTGATCGCCCTCCCGATCTGTTTTGATTTGATGTTGCATCCGAACACTGCCCCTGCCGATATTCCTATGGCACCGTCAAACACAATGTCATTTTCCATAAAGACGTCTATTACTCCGCATGTAAACATGCCGAGCATTGCGCCGCCTTCCATTATCAATCCCTTTTTTATCATTTCTGCCAAAACTACTCTCCCCTATATTAATATCTATATCAGCATATCCTTTATGCATCTTTCAATAAATGGTGTCCACCAGTTGCGGTATCCTTCGAGTGTCGGATGGATCGGATCACTCATGTATCTTTTGTAATCATCGTCACTTACCGAGTTAAAAGACGGTTCATCCCACAGATTTATTACTGAAATATCCCACTTATCAGCGATCTTGATAAGCAGTTTGACCATCTTTTCATAATGCTTGGATCCATATCTGGTCCCTGTATAGAATGCGATCGGACATCTCCATTTATTGGAAGTGTAAGCAATTATATATTCTATTGCTCCCGCGATCGTATTTACGTCAAATGAATCCATATTCTTATCTTTTGCGACTTCTCCGAGAGGATTATGATATGTTGCATCATTGGTGGAAAGCTGACATATAAAAAGATCGACTCTGTCAGCCTTTATCCTTCTTAACCTGGATACATATGAACTGTCATCCTCGTCCACAAGAGTAGTACCCGAAACTGCTTCCTTGATCATTTCATAACCGTTCTTTTCACATATTATATCCGCAAACGAGATACCGTTTGCCGCAGAACCATATGTTACTGAAGAACCCAGAAACACTATTCTCTTACCCATAGATCTTACTTCCCATTATGTATATTGATTTATCTTATATTTTTGTCTGTCTAATGCATCAAAACCAGTCCTGTCACATATCAATCACATAACAGTGTGGCGACGCCAATATCATATGCATTTATCATCTTGCCGAATACTTCTGCCTGTTTAGCGCTTATCTCGCATTTTTCAACTCTTTGAGCACCTTCTATTAGCTTATCTATAATGGAACTATCCAGAGGATATGTTCCGTGGCAGGGATATATCTGTGATATCTCATCCTTATACTTTAAAAGTCTATTAAGACTTAATATATAAGCACTAAGATCCCTCATAGGTCCAAACATGAATATCCGTCCATCCTGTATCGGATCTCCGCTAAAGAGCATGCCGCTTCTCTTATCAAGAAGTGCCGTGCTTCCAGGTGTATGTCCAGGCAAAGCAATAGCCAGCAGTTCTCTTTCTCCCAGATCAATAATATCACCGTCGTATACAGGCAAAATACTCTTTGATGAATATGGTTTGCTGTAATTGATAAGCTCCGCGGGATTCATATATATTTCATCGAATTCTTCATTGCTTCCGATATGGTCCGGGTCTGTATGCGTATTGAACAGTTTTATTTCCTTGTCCGTTATCGATAAAGCAAGTTCCTTTGCATTCCTAACCTGCATCCCGCTGTCGATCAGCAAAGCATACTCCCTTCCGATAAGAAGAAAGAATCGCACGCCACAATCTTCATACAGGTATGTATTATCATCTATCTTAATCCAATCCACTATTTCAGTATAGCTCCATCCTTAAATGCATTTCCTGCCTTATTGCCAAATCCCCAGTAAGCGTTATTGCATGGATCAAATATGATAGGTTTAAGTTTCTTTGGATCAACATTTCCATCTGTTATAACGCTATCATCGGCACTTACATTTACTATCTCACCGATCAGAATACCATCATTAAAACTCTTTACTTTACATTCTAACGCCATCGGAAGTTCATCTATCAGCGGTGCATCTACAAATTCACTTTTTGTAGCATGAAATCCGGCTTTTGAAAACTTGTCAGGGACATCTTTAGCAGATACGATTCCAACATAGTCACATGCTTTCATAAAATCCTCGGTTGCCATGCTGACTGTAAATGCCTTTCTTTGCATGAAGTTTTGCGTTGTCTTATGTTCAGACATACTTATAGTGATCTCTTTGTAATCGGTTGTTATCCCCCATGCAGCATTCATTGCATTAGGAACACCTTTTTCGTCGTACGTTCCGATTATCAGAACCGGTTGCGGCAGCATCAACGGTTTTGCTCCAAAGTTTATTCTTCCCATTTAAATCCTCCTCTCAAAACTCTCGGGGAGTATAACTGCACCCCGACTTTCGTGCCTGTGACATCTGATATTTACGTTCTATATGATATGTTTTTCCATCCTTTATGAACACTGCTCCAGTCTGCTTAAAGAAAAATGGTGTTTTCTGGCGAATGCACTGGGCACGTACATTCATTATCCAGCTAAAGTCGCAAGGTCTGGCATTTTGTCCCGATTCGCCTCCGCAGGTCACATGCTCTATCAGACCTGTTTCAAGATATTTCTCAATGTTTAGATCAGTAAGCATCGGTTCCGATATTATCTCGCGATGTTTTATCGGAAGTGATAAGAATATCGGAAGTCTTATATCTGCCCTTTCCTGATCTTCGCATGTAGAACAGATAGTAACATTATTCCAGCCTTCTTCCCAGTCTGATGGTATACATTCGCTAAATCGATCTATTCTTTTTGTTATGATATGAAACTCTAGATCTTTTCTATCTCTTATCATATCCCAGCATCTTTCTCTCCATTCGTCAGCAACATCAAGAAAAAAATCCGAAGTCATGCATGTATATACTACTCCCGCATCACTTTTAAGCTTGTATTCCCCCTGCCGGTTCTTTTTAATTGGCAAATCAAAGTCACCCGTCTTAGTTACGATAGATGCATCTTTTCCTATGCTCTCATCTCTTCTGAATACGTAACAGTTCATACATCCCGGACTTATTTTGTGACACCCGTGCCAGGGATTCCATATAGCCATACATCTCCTCATCGATTTCTTTTGATTTGATCTTTTGTTTATTGATTATGAATGATTATCATATATACCATCATACAGATACAATTATACCAAAGAAAGACTTACCTGTATTGGGTTTGATCGCTTGTTTTAAAATATTTTCACGCAAAATAAAGACTGCACATTCAGTAATGTACAGTCTTATATATTAAAGATGATCCTTATAGTCAACTATCTAAACCGGTCTTCTGTGCCATTCATATTCCGGATGCCTAGAATAATACTCTTCTTTGCTCTTGTACATTCTGGCATACACCCTTCAAAGAGCGTTGATTTTACGCACTTTTTTGTCAAACTTGATCAAAAGTATCCACAGTGTATCCAAGTGTATCCAAGAGTATCCAACAATTTAAAAACCTTATGAGAAAAAAAATCCGCAAACCCTCATAAATAGAAGGCTTGCGGACCGTCAGTTAGTAGCGAGAGGGGGATTTGAATTTTACATCAAGTCCCACAAATACGGTAAATATGGGGTTGAGCATTCATCAATAATCACTGTATCCGAAAGTGTATCCAATATCTCTATTTATAAAGTTGGGATATATCCGAAGAGAAGGTAATATTTGATAGTTTCCCTGAAACACAGTAAATACCGCCCATAATATCATCTATCATATACTGTCAGCACTACTCCACTCATACGGTTCAATTATCTCTTCCCCGCATTTTTCACAAACATATACTGCATCCTTTCCACCATTTCCATGAGGAATATATTTAATAAGTTTTTTCTTATGTCCGCCTCTTCCGCAGGCTTCTCTCTTAGCCTTAAGTTGTTCTAATTCTTTATGAATCCTATCACTTTCCTTTATGGTTTCAAGCTTCTGGCTTGCAATATGACGTATCTCTTTAATAATTCTATCATTTACGGCGATATCATTCAGTATCTTTTCATCACTAATTCTTTCTATTGCACATTTCTTTGTAGCAATGGATACTACTTCGTCATTTATTATTCTCAAAAGATAATCGGAATTGAATCCAAAGCACTCGACTGCAAGATG
>CADAPR010000069.1 GCA_902789785.1 uncultured Lachnospiraceae bacterium | reverse complement strand
CTTAATTTACTTAAGTTTTGTTCTGAATTTCCTCATGGTCAAACTTTTACCATTTTTTTTGGAATTTTCAGGGTTGCATTGCTGTTTATTTGTCAAAGTTCATTGCCCGCTTCATTTAGCGTGCTCGATTATAATATCACTTGATTTTGAGTTCGTCAAGCACAATTTTCATTTTTTTCAATAAAATTTTTATTACCCGTTTTTCCACTAAAAAAGAAGTACCTTTTTGAGGAACTTCTCTTTTAGGAATCAAATATTCTCTTATGTCTGACAATTAATTCATCATGAAGGTCGCCTGCTTTGTTCCGTCCAGTATTCCTATGCTGGCTCCATCAAGCGATACCCCCTGTGCTGTTTCAAACAAAAGAATAGTTCCCACAGATGTTCCTGCACTTATCTGATCCTTATATATAGAAAAATCATCTAACAATAATGTAGAGCAGCATGGTATCTTGCTGCCGTCTGCAAGGTCAAGATAAAACACTACATTCCTTGAAAACATATCTATATCTATAGCGTCACTTGACTGGTTGCTTACCTTTATATTAGCCACTACGAGTTCATTTCCGTTTGCGGCATCAACAGAGAATACATTGTTTCCGGTCTCAGGGTAGGACTTGACTGTCTTGAAGCCGTCATATGATATCTCAAGTCCGTCGGTTCCAAGAAACGTACCTATAGCAGAACCTGTTATAGCTTCCGGTCCCTTGTTTTCTTCCTTTTTTGTATCATCGCTTTTTTCAGATGATTTCTTCTTGCTCTTATTATTCTCCGCAGCCTTTGTCTTTTCCAGATACTGTTGCGCCAAGATCCTAGTCTTTTCGTCCCGTTCTTTCTGGATGCGTTCTTTTTCCTTGGCTTTTTCAAGCTGTTCAGGTGTCATGATCTGATTATCATATGACTGATCATATTTAAGCAAAAGTCCTGCCGCATATTCAGCCACCAGCTTTTCCTGTTCCTCGGTCATGTCCGGTACAGGTGCAAGCGCACACCCGCTTAAAGTTATCGCTGTAAGAGTTACTGTTAATAAAGATATGATGCTTTTCTTCATACTGTTTCCTATGCCGTCTGTGCCTGTTCCATCTCGAACCAGAATTCCACGCCGTCATCCCTGTTAATGACTCCGTATCCCTGTCCGATCGAATCCTGTATCGCCTTTACGATGGATAAGCCTATTCCGCTTCCGCCGTATTCTCTGGTCCTTGCCTTGTCTATCTTATAAAACTTTTCAAAAAGATGTTCTATACTTTCCTCAGGAATAAGCTCGCCCGTATTAAATACAGATACGCGTATCCTGTCATCTTTCTTTTGTATTATCACATTGATCTTTTTTTCACCTGAGCAATGTGTTATGGCGTTTGACAGATAATTTGTAAACACCTCTTCTGCCTTAAACTCGTCGCCCCATACATATATCGGCATTTTTTCATCAAATATGATATCTATATCATTTTGTTTTAAAAGAAGTTCCGTTGCCTGTATACGGTTCTTTATCATGGTGACTATGTCAAAGCGCTCCATGTTCACGTTGTCGCCTCCCGACTCTATCTCATTTAACGTCAGAAGTCTTTTGACCATGGTATTCATCTTGTTGGCTTCATCGAGTATCACACTGCAGTAGTAGTCTCTCGATTCCTTGTCATCGCTTATGCCTTCAACAAGCCCTTCGGCATATCCCTGTATGATGGATATCGGAGTCTTAAGCTCATGAGATACATTGCTCATGAACTCGCTCTTCATCTCATCAAGCTTTTCCTTTTTCTCGATATCCTGCTTAAGCTTTACATTTGCGACCTTGAGTTCGGATATGGTCGTCTCAAGAGCCTCGCTCATCTTGTTTATGTTATTGCCAAGAAGCCCGATCTCGTTTTTCTGTTTTCCTTCATACCTGGCATCAAAATCAAGCTTTCTCATCCTGTCTGAAATATCCGCCAGTTCTAAGATCGGTCTTGTGACAGTCCTTGAAAGGATCAGTATGATGATTATACCGAGTATCAGAGCGATCAGACCTATGCCTTCAAGGAACCTGTTCGTTATCCTTGCGGATTCCTCTATCGACTGCAATGCGCTTCTCATAAGAAAGACATTGTCGTTGCTCAAAAATCCCCACATCTCAATATATCCGATGTGAGTACGTCTGTCCTCGGTAATGGAAAGCCTGTACTTTTCCGTCTGTTCCACAACAATGTCGCCTTCAGGCAATTTATCTCCCATGAATACCTTGTCCCAGATAGCTATCTTCATAGCCTCCTGGTCCTTGCCCTTGTATTTGACAGTCTGTGAATCCACATCGATTATGATGATATCTATGTTGTATCTTAACGTAGCATCGTTAAGTTCCCTGTCAAATTCCTCAGAATCAAGAGAGGAACTCTCTATAGCCGATTCAACTTTTGCATATGCACGCTTGAGTGCGTCGCCCTTGTTGCGGATATAGAATCGTTCAAGAAAGGTTGTGTTTACGAGCAGAAAGAATGCAACTATCCCTATGAGAACGGATGCAAAGATAAGCGCAAACTGGAGACTGATCGACCATTTTGTCCTTTTCTTTTCCCTAGCCATCATTATCAAGCCTCAAATTTATATCCCATACCCCAGATCGTCTTGATGAGATTTCCTTTTTCTCCCATCTTGCTCCTTAACTTCTTTACATGTGTATCTATGGTCCTAGCATCACCGAAATAATCATAGTTCCATACATGATTTAGTATCATCTCTCTTGAAAGAGCGATGCCCTTGTTTTCCAAAAAATATGAAAGGAGCTCAAACTCCTTGAAGCTCAGATCTGTCATCTGACCGTCTATGGTCACTGTATGCGCGATCTTGTCTATCTTTATTCCGCCTTCTTCAAGTACCTCGTCTCCGCTGTCCGCATATCTTCTTAAGATTGCCTCGACTCTCGCAACGAGTATCTTTGGACTGAACGGCTTTGTGATATATTCATCCACTCCCAGCTCAAACCCCTTAAGTTCATCCTTCTCCTCGCTCTTTGCAGTCAGCATGATGATAGGCACCTTAGAATACTCTCTTATCGCCTTGCATGCCTCCCATCCGTCCATGACAGGCATCATTACATCAAGCAATATCAGAGCGATATCCTTCTGCTGTAAAAAAATATCAAGTGCTTCCTCTCCGTTTGAAGCTTCAAGCACTCTGTATCCTTTATTTGCAAGAAAGTCTCTTACTAACTTGCGCATCCTCTCCTCATCATCAACAACAAGGATCTTATTCATTTCCATATGCTATACCCAGTTCTCTTTCCTTTTCTCTGACAGCCTTTTCTCTTTCATCGAGCTGCTGCTTCCACGATGAATACTCATTCTCGATCGTTCGCCTGTAGTTTAGTACAGTCGGTCTGCTCCCGGACATGCTGATCGCAAACATAGCTATCACAAGCAATACAAGGATGATGTTTATGATAGTCAAAAGAATGTTCTTCCTTCTTAATGGTTCAGTCTTCTTTTTTACCTTGATAACTCTCGGAGCCTTTTCATCATCATGTCTGTTATTGAATATCTGATACAGCGGGATGGCTCCCATCTCCTCTGCAGATATCCCGCCCTTTGCCATTCGCTTTTGCAGTTCATGCATATACGCATAGCCGACAGGTGTTCTGAACATCTTTTTGTCTATCGATGCTCTGTAAATGGCAAGTACCGTCTGCGGGCTCTTGCCGGCAATCTTCTTTTCTATATATTTAGCCGTATTCAGTTCCTGATCCGCTAACTGCTTGTCTTCAGCAGATCCGAAGATGAATCCGTTTACGGTAAACGCGTATTCCTGTTCCTTATCCATAGAATCAATCCTTTACAGGTGCTGCATAGCCTCTGCGCTTGGGGTCGATGGTCCTTGTCGCCTTAAGGTTCTGTCTCTGCTTCTCATTTACATACTTGGATATGATATTGGATTCCTCCTTGAACTTGCATCCGTATATGATCCTCTGATATCCCGAATCCTCGCTTCTTACAACAGTCGCCATCAGCCTGAAGCTCTTGCGATTGTCCTCATCGGTAAAGCTCAATGTAAGAGGCATTCCCATTGTGACTTCAGTCTTGTCATCACAGACAAATGCTATACCTGTCGCGCTTATATCCTTGATGGTCACTCTGTGCTCATGCTTGCTGTCGCCCATCATAACGCTTCCCGTAACACCGATCCATACACGATGCGCGCCTCGTCTGTTCGTGACACGCCCTTCCTCATTCCTGCATTCCACAACCTGATATACGCTGCCGTCCGAAACCTTGTAGCTCTTTATCGTAACGCCGGTGAAAACATAGACTCTGTTATCCTCCTGACTTACAACATACATAGACAGCACGACATTGGTCGAATTATCAAATCCGACCAGCTTGTCATCCTGATATATGGGTTCGACCTTTACAGTTTTGCCGTCGGCTTCCATCACATTGGTGGAAAACTCCATGGTCCTCACGCCTCTGGCAGCGACGATCTGTACCGATTGTCCCGGTCTTATATCGGTTGTTAGCATATATACCCCCTGGTGTTTTTATAATACGTACTGAGAAAGATCAGAATTTATAGCATCCGCATACTGATTCAGATTTCCCGAAATATTTGAGATGTTGTCTGTCTCGCTCACAAGCTTTTTACTCTCCTGCACGATGACATCACTAAGATCAAGTATCTCTGAAACAGTTGAAGTCTGTTCTCTTGTCGCCTCGGCATTTGTCGTAGCAGCATCATTGATGCGTTCGATACCTCCCGCGATCTGCTTGATCCCGTCGGTAGCCTTGGTGATATCATCATATATAAGATCAAATGATCTGTTTGCACTGTCCATGGAAGTCATGCATTCTTCCATATCCTTTATACATATGTCGGCCTTCTTACTGATGAGCGCGATAGAAGCAACGATCGCAAATCCCTTGCCCATTTCTCCTGCTCTGGCAGCTTCTATGGAAGCATTTAGCGATAGGAGGTTTGTCTGTTCAGCGATAGCGTTGATGGTATCGGTGATACCTGTTATCTCCTGCATAGACTGAGATGTAGCCCTGATGATATCCGTCAGATCACTTATGTTGTGACTGAGCGTATCAACATTTTTAGTCATGCTCTCCATCTCGCCCTTTCCGGCAGACGAAGAATCCATTGTCTCTTCGCAAAGATTTCTTACGCCGTCAGCGCTTCTTGTCAGCTCCTTGGATGTCTGCGCCATATCCTCCGCAGTCTTTGCGACCTCATCAATTGAGCTGTTCATATTTGAAAGGACTCTGTTTAATCTCTCGATGGATTCACCCTGAGTCTTGTTTGCACTTGAAAGAGTCTGCGAGATGCCAAAGCACTCGGATGCAGAGTCATTCATATCCTTAGAGATAGAGCTTAGGTTAACGAGCATTCCTCTCATATTTGAGATATATCCTCTTAAGCTCTCGCTTAATGTTGTTAATTCATATCCTTAGAGATAGAGCTTAGGTTAACGAGCATTCCTCTCATATTTGAGATATATCCTCTTAAGCTCTCGCTTAATGTTGTTATCTCATTATTCCCTTCAGGTACGATCTCAACAGTAAAGTCGCCCTTGCTTATATCAGTGATCCTGTCTGTTACCTTTGTTACCGGATTGATGAATTTATTTATAAGGATATACAGTACAACGCCAAGTACAAGAAGAAGGATGGCAGCTACAGCAAATGTGATGAATACCGTCTTCATGATGCTGTCCGCAAGGAATGAATACGGGACTGCACTGACAACTACCCACGAAGTATCAGTGATATCGGTCGCGGCATACATCATCTTGCCGACAGAGGTATTTGCGATAACAACTTTATCTGCACTGATGCTGTTTTCAGTATTCATGGAATCAAATACAGTATTCAATCCCTGCATTATGGCATCAGAGCTGTCGCTTACAGTCTGTCCCACTACATCAGCCACGTTGCTGACAAGGATATCCTTTGTATCCTTGTTTATTATATAAAACTTCGCTTCATCGGAACTTGACTTGAAATTGTTAAGCCTCTCCTGAACCTTGTCAAAATTTATATCACTGCTTAGTACCACCTGATCGCGAAGCATGACTGCACATGCAAGACATGTCTTTCCGGTTGATGCATCTACGTAAGGTTCTGAAGTGAATATCTCTCCATTTTTGTTTATCGCTCCGATAAACCATCCTCTGTCAGTAAATACAAAAGTATCGTCCGGGATCCATCCTGAACCGTCAAGGAATGTTGAATCGTCTCCGTAACCTATATAGATATCCTGAGAATCGGGATCTTTTTTTGTAAGTTCAAGAAGCATTGCAAGAGCGTCTTCATGTGAAAGCTCAGGTGTGCTCTTATACACGTTTGCTATCTGACTTACTCTTTCTTCAATACTGCTCCACCAGTTGTATACTTCACCCGCATACGATACCGATTCCTTCGATAAAAGCGAGGTCGTAAGCTCCTTTATCTTATCTGACTGAAATGATCCTTGTCAGCAGTACTTTCTTTAATGCCTTTCTCTTCATAGTCTTATTCCTTCTCTTCCAAATCTTTCTTCATCGACGTAAAATAATCAAGCCGCTGAATGCGGCTTAAATAACTGGACCAGACGGGAGTCGAACCCGTGTCCGAAGCCCCATCCCCCGTACTTCTACAAGCTTAGTCTGTCATTTTTCATTTCCTCATCGCGGCGACAACAGACAGTCTCCGTGACTTGGTAGCTTCATGATACGCCCGTAAGCTCAAAGCTTTGCATACGTCGTTTCTCACATAGTCGATGCTCTTAGCCGATGTGTGAGTGCACCGGTAAGAACAGCTGCCAGATTAGGCAGCGAGAGCTAAATTTTCGTTAGCGTTTAATTTTAGGTTTGCAATTAACGTGTTGCAACGGCTTGCTTCTCCGGTTTCAAAAACCCCGTCGAGACCTTTACTGGCCCTTACATATAGGATATACCTTTTTGGTACTTTTGTCACGACAAAAAAAGAGGCGTGCACGGCACGCCTCCAAAATAAATCTTATTCTTTTACACCACCGATCGTAAGACCCGTTACGAAATATCTCTGAAGGAAAGGATAGAGACAAACGATAGGAACGATAGTGATTATAGTAGCTGCGCTTCGTACTGACTGAGGTGAAACAGCCTGTCCCTGAGTAGCTGCCGCATCAGCTGCACTACCGCTCTGCTGCATAACGGAATTGAGCAGTTTCATCAACTCGTACTGAAGTGTTGTATACTTTACATTCAGTCTGTTGTAGATCATGGCATCAAACCATGCATTCCACTGATAAACAGCAACGAAAAGCGCTACTGTAGCATAAACGGGTTTGCAAAGAGGAGATATGATCTTGATAAATACTGTCATATATCCTGCACCGTCAAGCTGAGCGGACTCTTCAAGCGAATCCGGGATTCCCTGCATGTATGTACGCATAACGAGTACGTTGAATGCGGATACCATACCGGGGATTACATATACCCAGAAGCTGTTTGTCAAATGTAAGAACTTGAACAGTATGAATGTCGGGATAAGACCGCCGTTTACATACATCGTGATTACCCAGAACGCTGACAGCTGAGATTTGAATAAAAATCTCTTACGGCTTACGATGAATGCGAGCAATGCATTGGCAACAAGTGATGTAAGCGTTCCTATTATCGTTCTTAAAACTGTAACTATAGCACCTGATCTGAATCCCTGAATACCTAAAACAGTCTGGTAGTTCTTCATCGAGAATACTCTCGGCCAGAGGTGGATTCCTCCTCTTACGGCATCTATACCGTCATTGAATGATATTGCCAGTGTGTTCAAAATAGGATAAAGCGTTATGACAACAAAGGCAAACATAAATATGAAGTTACCGGTATAGAATATCTTGTCCCATGTAGTGAGTTTTCTTTTCTTGGGTTTGTAATATTCTTCTTCTTTCTTTTTCTTAGCCATAACCTTTCTCCTAGAATAATCTTTCTTCACCAAATGCCTTGGCAAGTGAGTTTCCGGTGAATATCAATACAATCGATATCAAGCTCTTGAAAATACCCGCTGCGGTACCCAGTGACCAGTCCATCTGGCTGATACCCCATCTCAAAACGTAAATATCAATTGTTTCTGATACTTCAATTATCAACGGGTTACCAAGCAAGTACTGGATTTCAAAACCGGCGTTGATAACGTTACCTATATTTATAAGCAACAGTATCATGATCGTAGGTCTGATACTCGGTAATGTTATATATTTGATCTTTGCCCATCTGCCGCCACCGTCGATCGAAGCCGCCTCATAAAGGCTGGGGTCGATTGATGTTATAGCTGCGAGATATACGATAGCATTCCATCCTGTTTCCTTCCAGCAGTTCGCAAATGCGACTATGGGCCAGAAGTATTTCTCTATTGAGAAGAACGGAATATATGTATCTACAACGTGCAGGTTTAACAATATCTCATTGATCGTTCCTGAAGATGACATAGCATCGTGCAAAATACCAGTAACGATGATCCATGACAGGAAGTGAGGCAGATAAGATATCGTCTGCACAGTTTTTTTCATAAGGTTTCCACGGATTTCATTTAACAAGATGGCAAAAAGGATCGCCATGATAAATGTTGTGACTAGATTTAATGTTCCCATTGCCAGAGTATTTCTGAATACTCTGAAGAACTGTGGATCTGAGAAAAGGACTTTGAACTTGTCAAATCCTACATATTTGCTGTGAAGTATGCCTGTTTTGGGTTTGTAATTCTGGAAAGCCATCAACCATCCACCCAAAGGCAAGTAACAGAATACGAAGCCATATACAACGAATACGGCTGCCCATATAAGTAGCACTCTCTGGCGCTTTAACTCTTTTCTGGTAATCCTGGGAGTTATATTAACTTCCTTCTCTTTCTTTCTGCGTGCCATGTTTTCCTCCGCACATAATGATATTTAGTATTGATAGCTTTATCAGTAAGACAGCCGTGGTTGCAATTCGGCAACCACGGCCGGTTACTTATAACATCATATTTTCAACTAATATCCCAAAAGGATTACTTAGCTGTAGCTGCTCTTCTCTCGAGCTCTTCCTGCATCTCTGCAAGGAAGTCTTCAGGCTTACAATCATTGTATGCCTTCATGTAGTTCTCCCACTCTGAATCGAAGTTAGAAGACATAACTACCTTAGGAAGCCATTTATGCTTTGTCTCGCCCATCTTTGTCCAAGCTACACCACCAGGTGTTTCTGTTGTCATAGCATTTGAGTAAGAGTACATAGGATACCAGATACCAAGTTCGCAAACCTTTGAACCGATCATATCAGGATAGTTCTCTGCGCCATATGCTTCGAATGTCTTCTTAAGAGGCTCTGCAAGACCTGCGAAGAACTCAGATGTCTGCTGCTGAGGCTGCATTGCGTTCTTTCCGTCTTTGCTTGTTCCAAGCCACTGAAGGAAGTAAGAGTACTGACAAACGTGAGAAGCCTGATAAGCTGTATCAGCTGCCTGTGCTCTCATTTCAGGTGTTCTGTAGTACATTCCGTCGTCATCTACTAAGTAGTCAACGCCTTCAACACCCCAGTAACGAAGATCATGGATATCCTGATCAAGAAGATCAGAAATGAACTTGAATGCAAGATCAGGATCTTCACAGCTTGTTGTTACTGCAAGACCTGAAGAGTTGTTAAGTGTATCGCCGTATGAATGCCACTGGTTCTCCATGCCCTTTTCAGCTGTAAGACCAAGCGGTACATAGTTACATCCCTTTTCATCAAGACCCTGCTGCTTGAATACATCCTGGATTGTGTAGTTGAAATCCCAGTTCTGGTCACACATACCAAGTACGCAACCAGTAGAAAGCTTAGCGATGTACTCATCATATGTCTGAGTAGCGAACTCCTTATCGATCATGCCCTTGTTGTACTCTTCATTAAGCTTGTTGAAGTACATCTTAGCTGTAGGAGTTGTATTGTAGTCAACGATCTTCATGTTATCAACGTCAACGATAACTGAACCGTCGTTCGGATAACCGTCAAGGAACTCAGGTGCGTTCTCAAGACAGAAATATCTCCAGTCTTCGCAAAGGATTGTGTAAGGAATTACAGGATTGCCTTCGAATGTAGGATTCTCAGCGTAGAACTTCTCTAATACGTCGAAGTACTCGTCAAGAGTCTCGATCTTCGGATAGCCAGCCCACTCAAGAACACGGCACTGTACCCAGAAAGCTTCGTCGTTATGACCTGTCTCTCTGTTCTCACCGTATGAGTTTGTGAAGGGGTTAGCCCAGTAGATCTTACCATCGTCCATACGGAACATATCCCACTCAGCATCTGTGAAGAATTCCTTGATATTAGGATACTTCTCAATATACTCATCCCAAGGAACGAGTACGTCTGCTTCGTAAAGCTGCTTAGAAGCGTCACCACCGTTTATGAAATCCGGAAGGTCGCCTGAAGCAAGGATAGTACCAACAGCTTCTTCTGTTGTCTGACCTGTCAACCATGTCTCTTTAACTCTTACGCCTGTCTTCTTAGCGATGATCTCCTGAATCTCGTTGCCATCGTTGATCTCAGAACCAGGCATGCCGATGAACATTGTGAAATCTGTGATCTCATCTTCAGAGTACTCCTTCTCTTCTGCAGCAGGAGTTTCTGTTGTGTCATCGCCTGCATCTGCAACTACAGTAGTATCTGTAGCAGGTGCATCTGTTGATGTGTCAGCTGGTGCATCGTTGCCGCAGCCTGCAAGCATAGAAGCTGTGAGAGCTGTACCAAGCAATAATGCTGTGATCTTTTTCAATCTCATTTTTGTCCTCCCTATAAAAAATAGATTTTTTATGACAATTATAAGTTTAATGTTATCGGGCACAAAATGAAACAGAGAAACTCTATATAAAACACGGACAAATTCTAGATGTTAAAATTCTTCCTGTATTTACTCGGGGTACACCCTTTTAAGGCGATGAATCTGTTGATGAAGTAATCGGTATCCTTGTATCCCACTTCTTCCGCTATCTGCGCTATCTTCATGTCGCTCTTTAAAAGCAGCGAAGCTGCGACCTGGACCCTGTAGTTGCTCAGATAGTCCTTAAAGCTCATGCCGTACTTCTTCTTGAATATCTGTCCAAGATATGAACTGTTGACATAGTACTTCTGTGAAAGTTCTCTTAAAGTCAGGTTCTGAGAATAGTTCTCGCTTATCTCTTTTTCGATGTCTGCGAGCACGCCTCTAGAGACATTCTTTCTTAGCGTTATAAGGTAATCGGCAAATTCATGCGCGAAGTTCTTTGTATGTACGCGGCTGCCTCTCGCTATGCCCGTATCAAAGACATTTTCACTGATATATAGCATTACCTCTTCCTGGTTGACGGTCTCATCCTGCTCGATTGCAAGATGTATGAGCCTGAATAAAAGGTAATTGGTGTTCATGTTTATGGTCTCGCTAACAAGAGAGGCCGTCTCCATCTCGTCAAAAAGCTTGTCAGTGCAATTATCTATTCCGTTCTTGTCATTTAGCTCTATGGCCTCGATAAGAGCATCCAGCTCCTTTTTGCAGAGCGCTACCTTCTTTTCGTTTACCTGCATCTCTTCTTCATAGAAGTAGATCGGCTTTCTTTCTCTGAAGTTCTTAAACGATCTTAAAGTAGAAGCAGAACTGTATGAGTGCGAGATCTTTGACAGATCATCCACGCTCTTTCCTATTAAAAGGATGATGGGTATCCCGAGATTTTCTCTTTCAAAAGTCCTTGAGAGTCCTTCCATGAACTCTTTTTCTGTTATGTCCCTTTCCTTTGCCATGTAGTCGCAGTAAATAAAGCCTATCTCGTATTCCTCTTCGTAACCCGGGATATCCTTGATGCAGTGATCCTCGTTCGCGCCAAGATAATTGCGACAGCACTCCAGCATCCTGCTCTTTATGGAAAGAAGCTCGGTCTCGTCATATTCATCAAGAGCCCTTATGCTGTCAAAGCTGACATGTATGTATCTGATCTTTTCAGACAGTCTTAGGTTTGTCTTGATATAGTCAAGATGTCTGTCCTCAAACTTGCCTCGAAGCAACATCATGAGATTCTGGATAAGATATGCCCTCTTCATTCCGGCATTGTCTCTTAGCTCCTTTAGCTCCATATCCTTTAAGACCGAAGCCTTTGCAAGTATCTCCTGCAGTCCTTCCTTTGAGACCGGCTTTAAGATATAGTCCATGCTGCCGTATCTTATAGCCTGCTGGGCATATTTGAAATCATTGAATCCGCTCACTATTATAAAGTAGGCATCGCTTAGGTTCTCTTCCTTTATGCGCTGCAAAAGCTCCAGTCCTGTCATCTTTGGCATCTGGATGTCGGCAAATATTATGTCAACCTTGTTGTTCTTGATATATTCGTATGCCTCAAGTCCGTTGGAAGCCTTTTTGACTATCTCGTAGCCTTCAGCTTCCCAGTCTATGATCTTTGATAGTCCTTCCAGTATATATGGTTCATCATCGGCAAGCATTACTCTAAGACTCATCTGCCTCTTCCTTTCTTCCCACTCCCAGTGAATCAACCGGGACCTTGATAACCGTGAACGTACCTACTCCCTCTTCGCTCTCAAGTTCAAACTTTGCCCTGCTGTCGGTATATATCTTTAATCTTATGCAGGCATTTATTACACCTATGTGATTATTCTTCTTAAGATCATCGATAACGGCATTGTTCATATGGTCACAAAGCTGTGTAGCCTCGTTTTCATCCATGCCGCTTCCCGTATCCTCGATCTCCATGACAAGCTCTTCGTTTCTTATATATATCCTTACATATATCCATGAGGGAGAAGTCTTTCTCTCCATTCCATGAACACAGGAATTCTCAACGAAGGTTACCAGCGTCAGTCTAGGGATCATCAAGGATCTGCACTCATCGGCCAGTTCTATCTCATAGCTTAGCTTGTCTCCGAATCTGTACTTCTGCAAAAGCAGATAATCCTCGATGAACTTTACTTCATCCTCGATCGATGTCTCGTCATCCTTCCAGTTGACGTTCTGTCTGACTAGCACTGCGAGCTTCTCGATCATGGATGCCGTCTCATGCTCTGATTTGAGCACGGAATGCATCCTTACGCTCTCAAGGACATTAAAAAGGAAATGCGGATTGATCTGTGACTGCATCGCAAGAAGCTCCGCATTCTGTCTTGCTATATCAGCCTGCTGTCTTCCTATGCGGTTTTCAAATGACTGATTGATGAATGAGATCAGTATGAAGGGCAGAGCGATATTTAAAAGGATCACTGCGACAAGTCCTCCGCTGTAATCGGAAAGCTTGCCCAGTTCCGACACCCTAGGTCTTGCGATCAGTATCCTGAAGTTCTGGCCGTATATGTTCCATTCATTCTCTATTCCGATCGTCTCATCCCCCGTCAGATGATCAAAGTCCTCTCCGACGCCGTTATGACCTACGGTAGAAAGGATGATCTTGTCACCTATGCATAGATACATATCATAAGGATACTTCATATCGGTGACTTTTCTTACAAGCGGTGTATAGTCTATATCTACCTTGACGACTTTCTGTCTTACGGAATTTCTGAAGTAATCCATGTTCCTGATAAGAGTTATCCTCTTTTTTCTTGTCGCGGTAGGCTCCTCGTTTCCTATATAGTAACAGCACAGATATGCCGTACGACCGCTGTTCTTAAACTCCCTGTACCAGGTCTTTTCCTCGGCTGCTGAAAGGCGCTTTAGATATCCTCCGTTTATGATAGTCGGATTGTTTGCATATATCTCGATATTTGTTACTGTCTGATCCTTGCCCGATGTGAAGAAATCAAAGAAGTTTGTCTTCATATCATAGCATTTCTCATAGTATTCGTTAGGTGTTGCAAAACTTGCTTCAAGAAACTTGTTTACGTTCTCGTTTACGTATATGCTCCTTGTCACGTCCGCCGCATCATTGAAAGCATTCTCCAAAAGGTTCTTTACCGACTCGGCTTCGTTTTCCATCTCGATCCTGGTCCTCTCCCTCTGGTTCTGGATAAAGATCGACAAGAAAACGGTATCTGTAAGGACAAGCGGAACAATGACACCTATTATATAAATAAGTGTCAGCCTTGTCCTGTTTTTCATTCTGTTTTCATTTATTACCGGATATCGTTTCTTAAAGAACATAATGATCTATCTGTATAGTCTGTAGTTGCCTGAAAGCGCCATCAGAGCAAATATCTGAAGACAGTTGTCGTAGTATCTTCGCCCGCCTTTTCTTAAGGGGAGTTCAAAGAAGAGCTTTATCGCAGCAAGGTCCGTTTCATCAAGCTCTCCTTCATGAGTAGCGAGAGTGCTTGCAGCGTTTGTGGCTATAAGGCCGTATGGATGCAGTACTTTTTGATCAAGCATTGTACCGTCGATCTCATATATGTTAAAGGTCGGCTCGCCATTATCCATGATGCATTTATCCTTGTAGAATTCTCTGAGCCTTTTAGTTATGTTAACCTCTTCTTCATCTGCTCCAAACCATTCATAGTCAAGACC
>CADAPR010000068.1 GCA_902789785.1 uncultured Lachnospiraceae bacterium | reverse complement strand
GCTTCATCGTAGTGATTCTTTCTTGCATATTCGATATCATCCTGCTCATTCTCGCAAATGATATCTGTCTCGTTTAAATGAGCAATATAGTTATCTCTTAGTCTCTTTGCCTCATCTATATACTCGGACTTGTAAAATATCAGAGTTCTCATCGCATCGCTCCAACCTTTGTATTTAATGCTGTTACCGATAGGTATTTGATCTCAATCCAGTGCGCTTCTTCTGTTTATATCTACTATCTTATATTCAATATTTTTCTTATCAAAAAGATCTATGAGAGTTTCGGCATCGTTATTCATTTTAAATTCCAGTTCCTCGGGATACAGAGGAATGATCTGATAGAAATTGATCGTCTTGCCGGAAGATGTTTCTAGTCTGACCTCGCCCTGATGATTTTCGCAAAAATCCAGAACAACACTGTTGAACTTTGTATTTGGAGCATAAGGTGATCCTTCTTCATCATCCTGTGTTGTATGACCAAAAGAGAGCCATGTATCACACAGTATCGGAAGTCTGGCAACATCTTTAAGGACCTTGATAGGCCAGTAGTCAGCGATCTCAGGACTGTTAAGGTTCCACTCCTTGGGGACATATATGACATACTCGGCTCTCTCAAGCCTGTATTCCTTCCACTTATCCGGGATATCCATTTCATAAGCGCCTGCACCCATCGTTACAAGTTTGAAAAAAGGCTCTTCATTAGTTGGAGGAATGAAGCATACGTCCAGATGGATATCAGGTGAAATGATCTCATGAAAGACATTCTCAAAATTTCCAAAGGCCTTGGAAATATACTCATCCACTTCATTAAGATCTTTTTCATCATATAGATACAGCGGCATAAGATCTTCTTTCTTTTCCTTCTTTTTAAACCTGTCAAAAAATCCCATACTTCTTCCCTTTCGTTCTTAATTGCTCTGTTCTAACTTTAATATATCTTATTTCCTTAAGCAATACTTACACTATGAAGCCATGGAACACATCATCTCATAAAACCCCGGGATAAATGATGAAGCAAGTACCCAGATGACCGTCATGAGATCTATAAGTGCATGTCCTACCATTATCGGCAGGGGATTTCTCTTCTTATGATAATACAGACATAAGATGATTATCAGCGGAAGATATGACAGGAATCTGTATGCTATGTATCTGGCGTCAATGAGTACCGGTATGAAGCAGTGCTGCAGCGTATAGAAAAATGCGGGAACAAGGATTGCGCACGTTTTGTTTTTAATTACATTCACACCGCATCCCAGATACAGTCCGTCCTCCGCAAGGGCTGTCGTGACTGGCAAAAGGAAGAAATTGATCAAAGCAAGTACCTTGGGTACAGGTGCGATCATCATGGGAGGTGAATAAGGCAAAATACCATAGCATAAAAAGCCCGCAAGATACATTCCTCCTCCTCCGACAGAAAGTATCATGATCGAAATAATGACTATCTGCTTTATTGATGTATCTCCCTTTCTGTATCCTATCAGATTAAGATAGGTCATATCATTCTTTCTTGATATATATATGAGCATGATGACAGTCAGTATATTTACTATGGTAGCGACAGTTGTCCACCAGCTGCTCATATCATTAAGCTGTTTTGAAGCTATACTGCTTCCTGCTAAAAATATGATCAAAAATACTACAGATCGTATCGGAAGAAGATACGGCAGTTTATCCCTCTTCATCTGATGCTCCTTTCGCTATCTGCCATGAGCATATTGACAGTTTCTTCAATGAATGCATCTCTTTCTCTCTTGCTCTTAAGATCGTATCCGGTTATTAGCTTTGCACTATCACCTGCAAGAAAAGCCGTCTGCATTGTTGAAGCAAGCAAAAACGCAATGAGTTTCTTTTTTCTTAAAGGGATGTCTCCCCTTAGAGCCATGATAAACCCCTTCTGAGTAAATGCGCTGTTTCCGTCAGGATTGTAATCATTTAGATCTGACATTATTGATATCTTTACTATCGAAGGATTCATATATATGTAGTCAAATGTCTGTCTTGCATATGAAATGAGCCTTTCACGATCGGTCAGTCCGTCGTCTGCCATATAATCGACATGCTCGGGTGAGAAGGCCAAAAGCATCTCGCTTATTATCAGTTTGCAGCATTCACTGATAAGATTCTCCTTGCTGCCGAAGTGATAGTTGATAAGACCGAGGGCCACCCCGCTCTTATCGGCGATCTTTCTGGCTGTTATGTTCTTTATATCACCGTCTGATTCTTCTATTATCCCGATGGTTGCCGAAATTATCGTGTTTTTTATATCATCTTTTTTCATATTCGCTCTCCTTGAACATTGTTCAAGTCAATTATATTGAACAGCGTTCAATTTGTCAAGTCAAAACATTTTTTGTTATGATCTTGTCTTCAGGATTAAAAAAACTGCCCGTTGACGTTAAGTCAGTGAGGCAGTTTTAAAATTTTCTGAATAAATTTTTATTTTTGAATCAATTTTCAATGAAATTTATCACTTCTAAGTTAAATTCTTCAGGATTTTTATTTGCTATGAAATGATTTCCCTTAACAAAAACCAGTTTGCTGTCCTTTATATTTTCTGCTATCCTGCAGGTTTCTTTTCTTAATATCATGTCATTTGTTCCCGCAATTACCAGTGTCTTTGCTCTTATCGCACTTAACTGCTCGCTTCTTATGTTAGGATCGTTTACCATTAAAGAGAGCATCTGTGCATTTCTTTTTGCAGACTCGCTCTTATCAGCAAACTTGCTTGCAAACTTATAACCTATCTCGATCGGTATCTGGACCGATCTTTTTACTCCCTTTGCATCTAAATTTCCTCCGTTTAGGATCAGCCTGTCTACCATTTCAGGATACTTCATCGCAAAGATCATGGCTATGTTTGCGCCATCTGAAAAACCTAGGATATGAGCCTTTGTTATCTCATGCTCATCCATGAAATCCTTAAGATCATCTGCAAACTGCCTGATGGTAAAGGGAGCATCCCCCCGGGGAGTCTTTCCGTGTCCTCTGGTATCGAGTGCATATACATGGAAGTTTTTGGCAAATTCATCTATCTGCCCGATGAAATAATCACTGCTTTCTCCGTTTCCGTGCAGGAGTATGATCTCTTTTCCTTCCCCTTTTTCTATATAGTAGTGTTTTATATCCATTATATCCCCCGCTTTTAGAAATCATATCTTAAATTTTTGTCATCAATCCTGTCAGATGAAATTCTTCGTTATAGACAAAATGTCATATACGCGAGTATACACATTATATTATCTTTTATGATCAAATTCTAAAGATATCTTAGTTCATTTTATTCCGATATTACTTACTATCGCATCATCCCGACATACTTGAATTCAACTGTATAAAGAACTATTCTTTCTTCTGCTTTCTCCGAATCAAGAATACAATACATGCGCCAATTGCTACACCGCTTGTGTTTAAGATCAAGTCATCAACATCCGTATGTCTTCCGAGGAAAAAGAGCTGAGTCACTTCGATAATCAGAGTAAACCCGGCACCTGCTAATATAGTCTTTTTTATCGTATCAAGTTTTCTAAAGCAAATTGGCCATACGATCCCAACCGGTATAAACATTGCAATATTCGCAATAATATTCATCTGCCAACCATGATACCGGTCAACAAGAAAGTAAAACGGAATGATATTGATCATATCACGTATATCATCTTCAAAGCCTACCCTTAATGTCTGTATCTTTCCATTCTCAAGATGGAATTCGAAGCATACAAATCTGCAAATAACAACGATACACACATACACCAAAAGCAGCTGGATTTCACGCTTTACTGAAAATGTCTTCAATCTTATCGCTATGATACATCGAGTAATAATCCATATTATTGTTATAAATAGAAAAAGTTGAAAATATGTTATCTCAATCATGAGCTGTTTATTCCTTCCAAACATTTAGTCAATTAGACTGGAATATAATCCTTACTGGAACTCGGTAAACGTCTTCACAAACTCTTGCTCCCGGGTTTTCACTCTTTCAACAAATGATTCATAGCACTCAGCATCAACCGGTATTTTCAAGCCGTGCTTAATAACGCTATCTAAAGTTATCGTTTATCAACCGAATCAGATCCAGCGCTTCCTGACCGCCGCCCATAACAGGCGACGTTGGGTCGTTTTCATCTCTGGGCATCTCATTTACAGATGTAACGGTAGCAATTATCATAAGATTCTTGTCGACATAGTAATAATTTTCAACCGATGCGTCTATTACATCACTCTCCCAACCTCTGACAAAATTATCGCCCTTATCCGTAATCTCACCTAAATTTTTTTTGATTTTTCTCAATGCCGCTTTGGCATCGCGTTTGTTTTTAAAAACATAAAACGTCAGATCATCAAATTCGGTAGGAACATTTCTGTTATTCCAGTATTTCATGCAGGCAAATCCGCACATTGTCGTCTCATCTTCCCTCAGTTCAACACCGACAATCCGATTCAGATCAGTTTTCTCCCAAGAGGAGTCCCCGAACAGACTCTTCGAAAGCCCCTGAATAAGACCCTCCTTTGGCACATTTTTTAATAGCTGATTTCTGCGGGCATGTTCTTCAACCATAGACGGGACAACCAGCACAAATGGCAACAATAATCCCAACAGGATTGCAAGCAGAATATATACCCGCCTTATAGATGGTTTCTTTTCTGGATCATTGTCTTTTCGTGCCATACCTTCCCTCCTTCACGTATACAAATTGGTTGGCTGTTTCTCATTTTAATTCCGATTTTCCATTCTATTGATTCAATACATCTTTGCATTCATTAGGATAACTACAAAGCACGCTATCCAAATATTTAATCCCACAGAAATATTTACATATCGAGGTGTCTTTTACAGCGCATTTATGTTCTTTGGAATTCTCAGCTTCATTCCACGGACATACATCTTGATTCCAGTCAACGCTATCGCTGACTAAATCAATATCCATGTTTGCACCCTTAAGTTCTTTTATCTTCTTCATACGCTTAACCTTTATCTATCTGTTCATCCTTTTTTTGGAGTTTCTTTGCCCAGATTGGATTTTCTCTGTCAAATATCTCTTTTTGCTCAACAGTCAGCTTATCGGGATAATCGCTCATCAGGTCAAATACAACTTCCTTGTCAAAGGAAAATTTATGCTCGCCTTTAACTTCCTTCTTCCACCATATCGTATCGCTCTTCTTTTTCTTATAGAAATCACGATCCTCTCCGGCAGTTAAGAGGCGTCTTCTGTTTTCGAGTTCGTTTCTCTCTCTTTCTAACGCCGCTTCTTTTTTTCTTCTTTCGCTGTCTATAGACATCTTTCTGAAAAGTTCGGTCTCTTTTTCATCGAGCAAAAAATATTTATCCACATAGTCATATGCCGATCCTATATGATATTCTTCAGACTCAATAAGATAATATTCATTAAGCGCATTCTTATATACGGCTCTTGCTATGCGGCTGTAGCCTTCTTCTACATCTACTCCAAACTGAAATTCAACTTTTCCGTTGGTGGATTCAACCTTTTTCATAGGCCTACCTCTTATTTATCCTTTAACTGCATATACGATGACGGGATATCTTACCCATATTCCCATCATATCCGTTGAATAGATCCTTATCCCGATAGGATATGTATACAGCTTTATCTTATCGGGATATTCTGTTTCTTTTATATCTTCATTGCTGTCTATATAGCAGGCATGATGATTTGTACGGGCTACATATGAGTTAGAGCAGCCCTTTCCTAAAATAACGACATCGTTCATTGATGCGTTATTCATATAGTAGACTGATGTAAAGCTTCTCTCATGCGGTATGACAAATATCACAACTTTTATGAGAATAAGTATAAGAATTATGATCAGTATCCTTTTTATCATCCTTTTTCTGTCAGCTGACTCCATCTCATTTCCCCATGCGTATCTTATTTCTTATTGATCATCTGTCTTAGGCTCTATTACCATTGGCAGATATTTGTTTCTTTCGCTCTCTATGAATTTTGCTATCCATTCCTTGTCGATCAGATTCTCGCTGGCTTCAGCCGCCGCCGATTCGTTTGCGAAAGTGTCGAATTCAAACTGCTTTGCTGCAAGTCTCTCAACAAAGGCTTCATCAATGGTATTCTCGCAAAGAAGGTGATATACAAGAACGTTTCTTACCTGTCCCATCCTGTATACTCTTGATATTGCCTGCTTTTCAAGGGAAGGCTTTACCTGTGGCTCCAAAAAGATGACAATGCTCGCAGCCTGTATGTTAAGTCCTGTGCCTCCGGATTGTATCTGGCTTATAAGCACGCTGCCGCTTTCAGCTTCCGAGAGCCTGTCAACTAGAGCCTGTCTCTGAGCGATCGGTGTCTCTCCGCTTATAACTCCAACGCATCTGTCATGAAGCGCCTTGTAGGCAAAATCGATGGTATCTAAAAAATATGAATAGATCAGTATCTTTCTTCCCTCATCCCTTGCCTGATCACAGATCTCTATAAGTCTCTTTCCCTTTGATGAAAGATTGATATCGGGCTGTCTGAATGAGACTCGTCTCATTCCGGTAAGATCTCTTTCATCCACATCCTTTATGTAATGCTTAAGATCGGTGTCAGTCATGGCACACCATTCCTGTTCATCCTGTATCTTGGGCAGTTCTTCAAGGACCTGATCCCTTGTCCTTCTAAGGTAAAGGGGTGCTAGCATCTCCTTAAACTGAGGAACGCTGCTCATCTTTGCAAGCTTTCTTATCTCAATGGACATGTCAGGTCTTATGAAATCGATCAGGGAACACATCTCCTCGACACGGTTTTCAAGAGGAGTTCCGCTCATCAGAAGTATCCGCTCGCTTTCGTTATCAAGTCTTCTGATAAGATTAGTCCTAATCGCATCAGGGTTTTTGATGTAATGAGCCTCATCTATGACAAGCATAGATAGCTTCATCTTCTCATCTATAGCATCGATGATCCTTCCCATGCTCTCATAGTTGGTAACTGCCACTCCTCCTCTTTCCTTCCATGAGGCAAGTGAATCATCTATCATCTCTCCGTGGATCAGATGAACACTAAGATCAGAGAATTTCTTTATCTCCCTGCACCAGTTGATGAGAACACTCGCGGGACATACGATAAGGAATCTGCTATCCTTTTGATTGCTGTTAATGTGGACCATTGCGGCTATCGCCTGAATGGTCTTTCCTAGTCCCATCTCGTCACCGAGAAGGACTTTTTTCTGTGCTATTATGTATTTTGCTCCAAATGACTGGTATGCTCTGAGTCTTCCCTTGAAATCATCAAGATTCAGTTTTATGGAATCGATTCCGCTTGCAAGCTCGGAGGGGATGCTGCTGTAGATCAGAGGCGAATCGCTCTTTCCGATTTCGAGCTCTTCAAGGAGCGCATAGTAATCCGCGCTGTTATATTCAAAATCCTCTCTTACCTTGTCGCTCTCATGGATAAAGCACTCTGCAAATGAATCGATGAAATTTATTGCTCTGATATATACGGGGCTTTCGATGAATTCTACCATTGAATCATAGATATCAAGGGTATGCTCCTTATTTGCCTTTGATGAAAAGACCCAGTGGACTTTATTAAGGATGATCTTTTCGTTACTTAGCATATCGCTGTATTCAAAAAAGGAGCTTTTTACATCGCTTGCGTCCTTTCTTATTTCCTCGCAGTGTCTGTATTCATACAGGCATATGATAAGATCCCTGTATTCATCCTTACTGTCAAAGTCATCTAGGGTAAGTTTAAGAGTAGTATATGAAATGATCTGATTTATGAATTCCGCGATTATCGCCCTTATGGCCTCAAGCTGCTTTTCTCCTATCCCGGATATCTGTCTTATCTCCCAGTCGCCTGCTTGTGAAAGAGAATAAAGATCCTTGTAGCCGGCCTCAATCAGAGCAGATACTCTTATCCCGGCCTTTGACTTCTTAAGCTCTTCAACGGATACGGAATCGAGCGATTTGACAGCTAGCTTAGACAGAACGTTTACGCTTAATTTTCGTATCTTATCTGTCTGTCTGCTTTTGCACTCATACATGTTTGCAAGCCTGGCTGAGTTTTCGATTATATCTTTTTTGAGTCTTTTGATATCCGAGATCTCTATAGCGCTCACTTTTT
>CADAPR010000067.1 GCA_902789785.1 uncultured Lachnospiraceae bacterium | reverse complement strand
TCGGATATGGCGATCGGCCTTGCAAAGATCTTTGGATTTGATCTGAAGGAAAACTTTGATCATCCTTATGCCTCAAAATCCATTCAGGAATTCTGGAGAAGGTGGCATATATCTCTTTCGGGATGGTTTAAGGAATATGTGTATATACCTCTCGGAGGAAGCAGATGCTCATCTATGCGACTCGTTTTCAATCTTCTTGTAGTATTCGCACTCACAGGTATATGGCACGGAGCAAAACTCACTTTTGTCATATGGGGACTCTTTAACGGGCTTTTGATCATATTGGAAAGACTGTTTACCGGTAACATTCTTAAGAAGAATCCCGTTAAGATACTTAACAGGTTATACACTCTTTTCATGGTGATCATAGGGTTTGCTATATTCAGATCTGCAGATATATATCAGGCTATCGCATTTTTAAGAGAGATGTTTTCTAAAGGTACCGGTGTATACACGTTATTTTCCTATCTTTCAATGCGTGTGATAGTAGCTTTTATAGTCGGCTGGATATTGGCCTTTCCCGTCTATAAAAAGATACTTATGAATTCTAAAGTAAAAGAAGTGTTAAAACTAAACATTAACGGAATACTTGCAATACTTATTTTGATACTATCAACATTTGAAATAATCGCGGGTTCGTATAATCCGTTTTTGTACTTTCAGTTCTAGAATTAAGATCAAGGACTCTGCTTTTAAAGGAATACAATGAAAAAGCTTTATATCGCCTTATTCTTAATATTGCTGTTTATCCCCCCTGTTGTTTGGACAGGTTTATTTGTTGCGGACAGAAATCTATATGAATCTCTTGATTTTGATCTTGGTGAAAAGAGAGAAAAAACACAGCTGGAGAGCGTATCAGATCTTGCTCTAAACGGGCAAGCTATCAATGACTATTTCGCAGATAGAGCCCCTTTTAGAAGTATACTGATCTCCTTTAAAAAATCCTTCGATTCCAAGATCGAGAATCCTTATGAATATGATCTTAAGCCGCTCGCCTTAAAGAAGTTTTACGGCATAGAAGATGCGCGCGAAAAAATGGCTGTAGATACTATCGCTATGGCCGGTCAGAAAGCTCTGTTTAAAAGTAAAAAGATCAAAGCCTTATTCGCTGAAGAAGAAAAGAGCAAAGAAGTTGCACAATCAGATGCAGAGGAAGAGATCTTTAAAGTTATTGAAGAAGAACTGCCCGATTGCCTCAATCCCGGTCACAGAGTCACGTTAAATACAGTAACGGGAGAAGAGATCGAAGAAGAACTCCCTGCTATGGGCCATGACTGGCAGATAAGCTCTACTATAGATCCAACATATATAAACTTTGGATATACCGAATATATATGCAAAGTCTGCGGAGAAGAAAAGATCGATGACTGGACAGACAAGCTTGTAGACACGAGTTATCTTGCTCCAAATGTTCACGGAGATACTACGATCGGAAGATTTGACTGGCTGTTTTTGTACGGATGGGGAAATATACCCTACTATCAGGCTGATAATCTGTTAAGCGAAGAAGAAATGAATGTATATGTTGACAGGCTGAACACACTTTCAGCTCTCTGTGAAGAAAGAGGGATAAAATTCGCGGTTCTGTGGGCTCCTTCAAAGGATACTGTATATCCCGAATATATGCCAAGCTTTGAAGTATATGACTCATACAAGAGAGTTCCAAGGCTGTATGACCACATTAAGGCTAATTCTTCTGTAAAGATAGCCTTTCCCAAAGCGGAACTAAAAAACATAACCAGATACTACGATTCATATTACAGATATGACAGTCATTGGAATTATGTCGGTTCATTTATAGGTGTTCAGGCAATGTATGGACTCCTCGGCATGCCTCAGACAGATATAATGAGCTTAGAAGTGACAAAGGAAAGTCTCCCCGCATCAGGTGATCTGATCATACTGGGAGGACTCAATTCATCGGATTATCCTTCATTTTACGAATACACCGTTCATTACAAGGACTGGATACACACTACATGGGAAACTGAAGAGCCGGTTTTGCTTAACGAAAGCATCTATAAGACCGAGGCAGACTGCGGCAATGATACAAGATTTGTAATGGTCGGTGACTCATACAGAAATTATATGGTCAAATATATCAAGAAAGACTTTGATCACTGCACATTTGTACACAGAGAGCACTTTCTTGAAGCGAAGGACGATATACTTGCTGCCAATGTACTGGTGTTAGAGTCGGCCGAAAGATATGACTATAAATCACTGGCTGATATGGAAAATCTTATTCAGTTATTCTCTTCAACAGATCAATAATTATCCATTTATAAACAACTATAAAGAAAGAATAAACAATTAGCACTCTCACTTGACGAGTGCTAATTGTGGTGTTATAACGTAGTCAGAACAAAGAAAAGGAGTTTATTATAAACTCCCAAACATTCCGGGTTCAAAGTTGTTAACGTTATTTGAGAGGTTGTGTATCGTTTCGATACAACGTAAAGAAAGGAAGGATGACTTATGTTAAGACCTAGCTTATTTCACGATGACTTTGATTTGATCGACCGCCTGGACAGTTTTCCGTGGTTTGATGACAGAGAGTTTAAGAACTTGGAAAAGAAACTGTATGGTCACAGAGCTAAAAATGTGATGAATACAGATATCAGAGAAACAGACGATGCCTACAAGATGGAGATTGATCTGCCTGGCTTCAAGAAAGAAGATGTAACAGTACAGCTCGATAACGGTTATCTTTTGATCAGCGCCGAAAAGGGACTTGACAAGAACGAAGCCGAGAACGAGGATGAAGCAAAGAAAGGCAAATACATCCGTCAGGAAAGATACAGCGGATCATGCCAGAGAAGCTTTTATGTCGGTGATGCACTTACACAGGAAGACATCAAGGCAAGCTTCAAACACGGTATTCTTACATTGGATATTCCAAAGAAAGATGCCAAAAAGGTGGAAGCAAACAAATACATAGCTATTGAGGGATGATCCCTCAAAGCAAAAAAAGAAGCGCTTCGTGCGCTTCTTTTTTGTTTCTATTCAAGATTTAATCTGTTTTTCATGATCGCATGAGTTATTAGATACAGGATCGCACATACAATATATATCAGTATATCGCTTACAGTGATCGCTAACAAAAAACCTTTATCGTCTATTCTAGATGCTGACATAAACAAGTATCTGGTAAAGGATGTGCTTCCTATACATACCATTATAAGATTTCTGGTAAATCTTACGATCAGCCTTATACCTATAAAGGCTCCGACAGAAGCGATCACCTTGTTTTTTACCGCAAACTGTCCGACACTTACAGAAGCATATCCGAGAAGATAGGTATACAATGCATATCCCAGAGCAAATAAAAGTGACATTATGATTATCAGTGATATTCTTCCAGGTTCTATACCAAATCTTTGGATCTCTTTGCTTATTTCACGTAAAGTGGGCAGATCATCCTTTGCAATGCTGTAGGCAATGAGCTCAAGTCCGAACGTTACTACTATCGCACTTATTATCTTCCATATCATTGCAACAGAAAGCTTTGAAAAGATGAGTTCGTGCTCTGTTACAGGAAGCGTATGCATGAGATATCCCTGATCCGTATACATATTTCTAAAGAATCTCACATAGAAGTATATCGTTGAACCGATAAACAGAACGAATATGCCGACAACATAAACCAGTACATAAGTTCCGTACATCAATCCCTGAAACGGTCTTTCATAATCCAGTTCTGAAATATCCATAGACCTGAAGAAAACCGCTCCCAGTATAGACAGAAGAAGTATAGATCCGTTTAGTATTATCATAAAAAGGAAGGAATCTTTCCATTCATGTTTAAAAAGCTTTCCTAACATGCGAACACCTCCCTGAAATACTTGTCCACAGTCACACCGTATTTTTCACGAATTTCTGCTGCGGGACAATGCAGAGTAACCTGTCCGTCCTTTAAGAAAATGACATCATCAAGCACTTCCTCTATATCCGATATAAGATGCGTGCAGATAAGGACTGACGCCTCCTTGTCATAATTGTTTATTATGGTACGGATTATATAATCTCTGGTTGCAGGATCCACACCGGCGATCGGCTCATCCAGGATATAGAGCTTTGCTTCCCTGCTCATGACCAGAATAAGCTGAACCTTTTCCTTTGTTCCCTTTGAAAGTGTCTTAAGCAAAGCCTTTTCATCTATCTTTAATGCACTTAGCATTGCCTTTGCCCGCTCGGGTCTGAAATCACTGTAAAAATCACTAAAGAAATCTATTATATCTGCTACAGTCTTTTGTGCTTCCAGATATGTGCGTTCCGGAAGATATGATATTATCGCCTTTGTTGAAGGATTCGGTGCCTGTCCTTCTATCAAAACCTCGCCCCTTGTGGGTCTTAGCAGACCGTTTATCATCTTGATTATAGTTGTCTTTCCGCTTCCGTTAGGTCCTAAAAGTCCTATTATATGACCGCTTTCTATGGTCAGATTTAAGTTATCTATAACAGGACCGTTATTCTGATAGCATTTGGTGAGATTACGACACTCTATCAACACACTCATGTTTTTCCCCTTTCCTGTATCAGTCTGTTTATGAAAATTTACCTTTTTTATTATATCACATATAGAATCGGTTGCGTGTCATGTGTTATATTTGTTACATGTTAAAAAAGATTGCGAAGATAATTATGATATCAGTTGTAGCTATTGTCATTTTCATATGTCTGGTGTTTGCTTTTCTTTACTTCTGGCCGTCTATCGGCAGACTTCCAGACAAGAACATGCAAAAAGAGTATGCATCTCGAACACCATATTTTTATGACGGCACTTTTCACAATCAGAACGATGTTTCTCTTCTCAGTCCCGAAAAGGAAGAAAAGAGCGACAGACTAAAGCCCAAGGGAACTATCCCCGTAATTAAGTCAGAAAACGTACCTGCCGGTGAAAACGGCAAGCTATATGTGACATGGCTTGGACATTCTTCGATACTTGTTCAGATGGGTGAGAAAAACATCCTTATCGATCCTGTTTTTTCCAAGTATTCATCACCTGTAGGTTTTGCAGGGGTTAAGCGTTTTTCACAGGTTCCAATAGAATTCGAAGACTTCCCTGATATAGACATTCTTCTCATATCGCATGATCACTATGATCATCTCGACTATAAGACCATAAAAAGGCTGGATGACAAAGTCAATACTTATGTTGTTCCGCTTGGACTTGAAAGCTATCTTATGGGATGGGGGATAGATCAAAGCAGGATAAAGACCATGTCCTGGTATGATGAATATGATAAAGACGGACTAAAGATAACAGCGACTCCGTCAAAACACTATACCGGGCGAAATCCGTTAAAACAAAACGCATCCTGGTGGTGCGGCTTTCATTTAGATGACGGATATCATACGGTATATTACTCAGGTGACGGCGGATACTGTGAGAATTTCAAAGAGATCAATGAAAAGCTCGGTGATGTGGATCTGGCTCTTATGGAATGCGGCCAGTACGGAAAAGGATGGCCAAACATCCATATGTTCCCGGAAGAAACTGTAAAAGCGGTAAGCGATATAGGTGCTGACTGGTTCATACCTGTTCACTGGGCAGTATACTGTATATGCTACAATGACTGGGATGATTCCGTTATAAGATCACTAAAAGAATCTGAAAGACTCAGTATAAATGAAGCTACTCCTAAGATCGGTGAAAGAGTTGATTTTGATGATATAGAAAAATACAACGAACACTGGTGGGAAGATGTGGACAAATAAAAAAGATGCCTTTGGCATCTTTTTTATCTTACATCCTCAAATGTTCTTATAACAAAGTCCTTGACCTCGTCTCTTGCGATCCCGAGCGATATCCCCAGTTCTCCAAAGAGGATATCTTCAGCAGCATGCGAATATCTTTCATCCGTGCTTGTCGCTTTCTTACCGGCTGCTAAACGTCTTTCCTTCCTGTGATGAAGAGCGATTATCATCTCAAACAATGATCTTGTATCGGCAGAACGCAATATCTCGGTAAATCTCTGTTCTCTTTCCTTGTCATTCTGTATCCAGACAGGGTTCATATGAGCAGCATCATTGATCAGATCCTTTGCCTCTTTGCTTGTCAGGACTCTGCGAAGGACTACCTTATCACTGTCAACGGGAGTAAAGATCGTGCTTCCTCTGGTGTATACCTGTGACAGTGTATAATACTGTCGTTCTTTTGGTATGCCGGGTATATCGACCGGTCCGACACTATTGACTTTACATACACCTTTGTTACCATATACCACATATTCACCAACTTCAAACATGTCTGCTCCCTTTCTAAAAATTTTGAAACAATTAACGCTGTGTTATATATTTTATCAGAAATGTCGCCCCTTCGTAAGTTTTATTTTAAAAATTTCCTTATTCTTGCATATTTATCATCAGTAAAGGGAGGATATTTCATCTCAAAATCCCTGCCTGATCGATTCATTAAAACGCTCTTTGTATTTGAAAACGTTTCAAATGATGCCTGTCCGTGATATTTTCCTATACCGCTGGCTCCGACTCCTCCGAAGGGAAGGCGGGGATTGCCTAACTGAACGATACAGTCATTCACACAGCAGCTACCGTAAGCCATTCTCTCAACCGTCAGATCAACAAACTCTCTGTCAGACGAGAATATATAGCAGGCAAGCGGTTTGGGTCGTCTTTTTATCGTATCCAGTACATCATCCACATCCGTATAGGATATGATAGGAAGGAGTGGTCCGAATATCTCCTCTTTCATGATCTCACTGTCAAATGTCGCATTCGGAAAGAGTGTCGGCTCGATCTTTAACTGTTTGTCATCGTATCTGCCTCCGTAAAGATCTTCCTCTCCCATTATGTATTTTGTGAGTCTCATAAAGTGATGGAGATTGATGATCTTCGGATAATTCTCATTATTGAACGGATCCCTTACCATCTCATTTGAATGCTCTCTTGCCTTAACGAGAAATTCTTCCTTGCATTCAGAGGGCAGAACCACGTAATCGGGTGCCACGCATGTCTGACCGGCATTTATTATCTTGCCCCACATGATCTTCTTTGCAGCCATATCTATGTCCGCATCGGGTCCGATGATACAAGGACATTTGCCGCCCAGTTCAAGCGTTACCGGTATAAGTCTTGATGAAGCGGACCTCATAACTGTCTTTCCGACTCTCTCGCTTCCGGTAAAGAAGATATGATCATAATCCTGAGCAAGTATCTCATCATATGAAAGGGCATCTTCTATTGCATAGACATATCTCTTGTCAAAGGTACTGTTTATAATGCTGACGATCACTCTGGATGTATTCAGGCATTTCTTAGAGCACTTGACTATTGCGCAGTTTCCGGCAGCTATTGCTCCGACTAACGGTATAAGACTCAGATTAACCGGATAATTCCAGGGTGCGATAATAAGGCTCACACCGTATGGTTCCTTGTATACATAGCTTTTTGCCGGGAACAGACTGATAGGAGTCCTTACTCTTTTGGGTCTTGACCACTGCTCGAGATGATTTATCGCAAAGCTTATCTCGGATTTGACCTGAGAAACCTCCATTACATTGGCTTCCATCTCGCTTTTGTTAAGATCAAGTCTTAATGCGTCATATATGGCAGGCTCGTTATCCTCAATAGATTCAAGGAGCCTCTCTAGAGCCTCCTTCCTGTAATGGATATCTTTAGGGATACCAATCAGCGAATATTCTTTTTGAAGTTTTACAATATTTTCAAGTGTCATAACATCATTTTATCAGAATAAAAGCATGTACGCCAATACCAGCAGCAGACCTACACACGCAAGGAACAGACCAAATGACATAGATCTTCCTATTATCGTAGAATTCTCCTTGTAATACTTCCTGAACAGTGCCAGCTTATGTTCAACTTCAGGCTCTCTCGGATTATAAGACCACAGCCTTTCATTGAGTTTACGTATGGAATCATCAGCTATGGAACCGAAATAATGAGTCAGTTCATCTCCCTCAGTCGGTTCGACTGGAAGTTTGGCATCTTTATAGACTGTCTTTCTTAATACCAGAATCACATAATCCATTAATCTGTCGATAAGTCTGCAGATAAACACGCAGACATTTGGTATTACTGTTAAAAGCAGCGGTCTGTATATAAGATCCTCAAGATCCAAAAACTTAGGCCATCTGTCTATATATGCATTGTCCTTCATAAGAAGCTTCTTAACAACTGTAAGATAAAGCAATGCACCGATCACAATGGAATACAGCGCACCTAAAATATTGGTCATCGAAAAGTAGTGAACTCTTGCGCCGCATTCACTGACTTTCATAAAACCTTCGCCAAGATCTGCTACTTTATCGGTTAT
>CADAPR010000066.1 GCA_902789785.1 uncultured Lachnospiraceae bacterium | reverse complement strand
GATTTTTCCGTATTATAGTAATCCTCGTCTTTTATACCGGTAGAAAGATATTCATTAACCTTGTCGCCGTCTATCTCGCTGGCAGCAAAGCATGCGATGCTGTTTCCGGTATGCTTAAACTGCTCTATCGCAAATCTCTGATAGAGGATATAGCTTATCGCAGCCGTTACAAAGGCTATGATGGTCATGACCGTACCGATGATTATTATCAGCTTGTAACGCAGTCTCAGCTTCCTTGTGGAATTCTTTATAGATGCCTTTCTCTCTTCTCCGCTAAAAGGCTTCTGCTTCCAGTCGGTCATCTCCAAAAAGTTAAGATACTTCTTGGGAGTATACTTTATTATTATGAATACTATTAATACGGTGATCGCTTTATCGACAAGATCAATGGATACGTCAGAGATCATCTGAGCCCAGAACACGCTTAATGATCCCTTTTGATGCAGCTTTATGGCAAAAGGAGCAGATATTCCTTCTCCCATTCCAAAGCCGTACATAAGATATGTTAATATGGAGCCTAAAAAGCCTCCGATAAATGCAAATACAGGTATGGAAAGCAGAGCCTTTGACAGCTTCTCTTTCGCTCCTCTTCTTGCAAGAAAAGCACCGCTTACAGCGATAAGGACACTGATGCCTGCATAATAGGCATTGGTCGGATCGGCCGTAGCGTTTATTATGTTAGTGGCATAGCCCACAAATATGCCCGGTAGATATCCGCCAAGAAAAGCGGCAAGAAGCGTGCCGACATTATCTATATATAACGGAAGTCCAAGTCTTGTAACTAGCCTGTTTAAGACGATGTTTATTAAAACAAGCAGTATGTAGCATACAAACTGCCTGCCAAGCCTGTTTAAACTTCCTCTCTCCTCATCCTTCTTTGCCATATGTGCCCTCCGCCTTCGACTGGGTATTGCTATGGTCTTTCCTTATATAAAATTATAGTCATTTTTGGTGGATAAGCAACATATATCTTAGCAGGTGATAAGAAGATGTTCGTTTGCTATATCGTTATAAACCTCACATTTCCTATCACTCAGATCATACACGTGAACAATGCCCTCAAGAGCCGGTGACTGATCAAATTCACTTACGATATCCCTTGAAGAGGAAAGCCTTTCAGGTTCAAAGTGTATGGTCTTTTCGTTATTGAAAACTGCCGTATAAAGTATCCTTGCCTCAACCAGATCCTGGAAGATATGGCTGCCGTAGCTCAGTTCCGGATTGTACCCGGCTCTTGACTCTTCAGTCTCGCATATGATCTCGTAGGCGCTTATATCCGAAAATGCAGTTGGCACGCCAAGTTCGGGAGACGTAGTACCGACTCTTCCCGGGACTATCAGCATCATATGCTTGTTAAGATCCCTGAAATGCCAGTTTATCTTTCCGATAAGCTTTGCGACAAGATCCTTTTCCTTGTAGGGCATGCTGTAGTATTTAACAGCATCAACATATACTATGATATCAAGGGATGTCGTCCTGCACATGCCCATGGATGAACCCCTGCTCTCAAGAAGTATGCTGTTTTCATCTATGTTATCGGGTATCACCGTTCCCCCCGCGGTCTTTAGCACCTGCAGAGGTCTGCACTGCAATAGATCGACGGAGTATTCTTTGCTTTGCGAGATGTTTATGGTAAATTCCGTATCAACGGGATATTCATACTCTTCCTGTATGCAGGCAAGCATTCTTCTCATCTGTTCCATCAGAGTATTATTCTCAACAAGGCCCTTGCATGAGATGAACCTGACTTCCCTTCTCTGGCCCATTTCTCTTAATCTGCTCTCGGCATCATAGTCATGCTCAAGAAGTATCCTCTCAAGATAGGACGGAATGTCGGATTCCATCTTTTCAAGCGGAAGCTTTTTAAGCATCTTTTCGTTCATGTCTATTACCTCTGCCTTGCCCTGCGAGAACCTGTGCTTGTCGGCAGATGATGAATATGATGTCTTTTGAGGCATGTCAAGGTTTACTATCCTTGGATAAGACCCTTCGGTCCTGTCAACGGCTGATGTTCCAAGACCCATGACGAGTCTTAGCATCCCGGCACAGGGATCGCTGTCCTTCATTATCCTGTAAGGGCTGTATGAATAACCTACACCCGCGGCACACGGCATGTAGTTGCTGCCGTAATATGATCCCGATACTCTCTGGATAAGAAGCGCCATCTGCTCATCTCTCTCATCAAGACCTCTTCTTTTTCTGTAATCAAGTGCAGAAAGGCTCATGGAGCTTGCATAGACTGTCTTTATGGCACGCTCAAACTCATCAAGTCTTTCTTCAATACTGCCCCTGTTGACACAAAAGACCGATTCATACTTTCCGGCAAATGCATTGCCGAATCCGTCCTCGAGTATACTGCTGGATCTGATTATATAGGGATCCTGGCCGTAGTATTCGATTATCCTTAAGAACTGATCCCTCATCGCATCGGAAAAGCTGCCGGCATTTATCTTTTCGGCAAATTCAGACGCAAGTTCAAAGTAGCCTTCCTTTGTCCTCTGTTTTATCCTCATATCCCAGAGGTTGTTGTCAACGATATATGTATAGTAAAGATCGGATCCTACATAGAAGGAATCATGAGGCTCGAGTATCTCATCGATATCAGGCTCCTTATTTCTGATGATCGCCCTGGCAAGAAGCATGCCGCAGGCCTTTCCTCCGATCATTCCCGTTCCTATCATGTGATCCCTTACTTCAAAATAGTCCTCAGGAGTAAAGTGCTTCTTCACCATCTGTCTCATCCTGTCATCACGGGTCATCATTATGTCGCACATCCTTGAACAGTAATCAGTTATCTCAATGCCGTTCTCGTTTAGTATCTTTACCCTGTTAAAGAATCTGTCCCATGAATCGCTGTACTGCTCCTGCGCCGATCTCTGGGCTTTTGCAAGTGTCTGATAGAACCTGCTTGAAATGACACCGTCAAGGATGGGTCTGAACTGACCGTTTGACGGATCATAGGTATGAGGCAGAAACATCGTATCTAAGTTTCTGTTCCAGACTTTCTCAGGGCGTACATAGGTATTTCTGTTATCGGAATATACATCAAGGAAAAGCTGAGTGGTGCTCAGTATCTTGTTTATCGCCTGAACGGAATGCTTGCCTCTTATGATCGGAAAATAGGCAACGGTATCAAGGATAAAAAGGAACGGACAGGTTACACGAAAGAAGTTGCCCATCATAAGATCCGTAGCCCAGGCGGTCTGAAGTTCCGAGAGACAGTCAAATACATAGAAGGCGTCCTTTCCTTCCTTTTCGATGATGTTGTGGATATCAACGCTAAAGTTTTCAAACCTGTGAGACAGTGTCACATTTATCTTCTTTACCTGCGGACAGTCCTCAACAAGAGGCTCATGGCTTGCAAATCTTAAATATATGATATTCCTCTTATCCTTTATCGCCTGCTTTATATACGGCTCGCAAAAGTAGCGAAACTGACTAAGATCGGATACACGAAATACCACGTTGTCACCGAGCCTTATGTTGTCAAGAGCCTCATCCATTTCCTCAATACCGCATTTAATCCTGTCAAACGCTGCCATAATGCCTCCTTCAAATGTTTATATCATTCTGAAATCTCGACAGGTGTTCAAAAGGCAGGATCTGCCTTCCGCGAAACAGTCCGCACCCGTCATTTATAAGCTGGTTGTTGTAAGCCCTGAACATATTTACATCCAGTGCGGAAAGATCAAGCTCAAGAAGCTTTATCAGTCTTTCATATGCTTCATCAAAGTATGGGCATTCCCCCGGGCGTATTATATCTCTTCTTGTCCTGTTCACTTCCTGGCTTTTCTCATATCCGAAATGATTCGCATCTCCTATCTCCGCATAATCATCCATATCCTTTGTTCTTAACTGCACCTCAGTGTAGCATCTGGTCAGGTTGTCATAGAAAGTGATATGGAGTGATCTGTATCCCGCGGAGCGCGGCTTTATTACATAGTCCCTGTAATATGCCCTGCATTTATCGGAAAGCTTAATGCTCAGTTCCTCATCGGGATGACCTGAAAGCTGGGGAGTAAATCCCTTTTCCTCAATAAAGCCCGGAAGATCCTCCGCTATCTGATAAAGATACTCAAGCTCCTTTTGATCTCTGCTCTCCCCTTGCTTTATATGACACTTGGGAAGAGATATAACGATACGGTATGCGATAAGATCCCTGAAGCAGTTAAGATTATTCTTTATCATCGTAGGACTCGGGAACTCATTCTTTGCCTTGTAATAGTCATATATGTATTCGAGGATATAACCGTTGAACTTTTCCTCTGCGCGTATGAGGGATTTGATCCTTCCCTTGAACGTAAATGCGAGAAACGGATATTTCTCTGTCATATAAAGATAGAATTCCTTAAGCCTGAGTGACTGTGATGACAAAAAATCCGTATGTTCCAGAAGCTCTATTATCTGCATCAGGAAATTGCTGTGAGCCAGATCTATGGCATTTCCGGTTCTGATCGCTTCCTTCTTTAAGTCTGATGAATACTGGAGCAGTATCTTGAGTACCGTATTGCCGCTATACAGATAGTCATTTAAAGTGATCATCTTTTTCCTCCTAGAATTTTAGAATGATCGCAGTGCAGTTATCCATTGCGGGATGCTTGTGCGCGCATTTATAAAACTCCCTTATT
This sequence comes from uncultured Lachnospiraceae bacterium, assembly GCA_902789785.1. Lineage (GTDB taxonomy): Bacteria > Bacillota > Clostridia > Lachnospirales > Lachnospiraceae > Colinaster. Next base: position 3,698 of record CADAPR010000066.1, on the reverse strand, counting down.
GCCCTGTCTCCGTCTTTTTTCATATATTTCCTTTTTTCCGCATCGGTGGTTATCCCGCTTATGCCGTCGGAACATATAAGAAATATATCTCCCTTTTTAATAACACCGTTTCTTATATATGCCATCTCGCTTCCGGCAGTGTTTGTCTTTCCTAGATATCTGGTCAGTGTATGGAAATCCTGCGTGGTCACATTAAGTCCCGCCTGAAGCTTTTCATTTGATAGCACATGCTCTTCACTGAGCTTATATAGATGATCGTCGCTTAACTTATATACAGGGCTGTCCCCGATATTTGCGATGCAGTACTTATCGTTCTTCCACATGAGTATCGAAATGGTAGTGGCAGTCATCCCGATCTTCTTTGAGAGTATTATTATCTTTTCGTTAAGCTGGTTTAGAAACTCCTCGATCAGGTTCTCGTTAAGGCCCTCGTCGTTTCGGTAGTTTTCAACGAAGTGGGTAAGTGCCTGAATGGCAGCCTTTGAAGCCAGTTCACCGTGATTTGATGATGCGACTCCGTCTGCTATCGCCGCGATGTGGATCTCATCCTTTGCACAGTCTATATAGCCCTTGATCTCGCAGTCCTCTCCGCCGTACTGAAAGAGAGTATCCACCATGAAGTTATCCTGGTTGACGTTTCTTTTTCCTATGTCTGTCCTTGCATGATAATGGACAGAGTAGCTCTCATCCATCGTTGAAACGCTGATATCCTTTCCGTAAAAAGCCTTTGCAAAAGCCTGTATGCTCTTATACCTTTTACTCCTGTCAAGTGCCAGGCCGTTCATCAGTGCATTCTGCATCTTTGATGAAAGAGACAGTCTTGTTAGGATCGAAGGTACCGGATCATAAATCTGTCTGTCTATGACCAGAGGAATGCCTTCTCCCGTCAAAAGATAGATGATAGTAACGCACAGGGAATATATATCAGTCCAGGGACCCTGCTGATCTGCTCTTGCCGATTCGGGAGCATCGAGGCCTAAATGTGAAAATATGATATTGTTTCTTAAAGAACCTTCCCTTATCGATGTAGCTGTCCCGAAATCGATGAGAAAGAGTCTCTTCTCATCATCAATAAGAAAGTTGCCCGGTGATATATCCCTGTGGATTATCCCTCGTTCATGCATCTGGTCAAGTGTTGTCAGTATATAAGGCAGTATCTTAGTTAACAGATCAAGGCTTATCTTCCCGCCGCAGTCGTTCCTGTACTTTGACAGAGATACGCCGTTTATCAGCTTCATCACAAGGAAGTGCTTTTTATCGCTCGTAAAATAGTCGTATCTGTGAGAGATGTTGGGTACGTTATCAAGTGCCTTAAGTATCTTTGCTTCGTGAGCCAGGCTTTTATCGGAGCATTTGATCGCAACAAATCTGTTTAAAAGATGGTCTATCGCCTTGTATGTTTTTCCAAATCCGCCTTCTCCCAGAAGCTCTGTTATCTCATATCTGTTTTTAAGTCTTGTGCCTTTTTTTATTTCCATATTTAAATCCGTTGTGCTAATCAAGATCTTCAAGCCACAGCGCCACAGATGCATCGCTTGGCATGCGCCAGTCTCCCCTCGGTGAAAGAGAGACAGATCCGACCTTGGGTCCGTCAGGCAGACAGCTTCTCTTAAACTGCTGTGAAAAGAATCTCTTAAAGAAGTTTTTAGCCGCTGTCTTTACCTCGCTTAAAGCAAGTTCGGGATATGCCCTTAATGCATAGGCAACCGTTCTTGAGGGTTCAAAACCGTATCTTAGTGTATAGAAAAGGAAGAAATCGTTAAGATCATACTTGCCTATCTTTTCTTCGGTCTTCTGAGCAATATTTCCGTCGATCCCGGGTGTAAGTTCGGGAGTTATCGGGGTATCGCATACAGATAAGAGTACTTTGCTCAAGCTCTCATCTTCACAAATATGTGCATATGTTTTGCATATGAACCTGACAAGTGTCTTTGGAACGGAAGCATTGACCGCATACATTGACATATGGTCTCCGTTGTATGTGCACCATCCGAGTGCCAGTTCAGAAAGATCTCCCGTTCCTACGACAAGTCCGTTTTTCATGTTTGCCACATCCATGAGTATATATGTCCTCATCCTTGCCTGAGCGTTTTCATATGTCACATCTGTCTCTCCCTGATAGGAGAGTTCATGTCCGATCTGTGAAAGATGATATTCAACTCCTTCCTTTATCGGTATCTCATGTATCTCATCACATAAGATCTCCATTAGCTTTGTCGCATTTGCATATGTAAGAGATGATGTATTGCCTTCACTTGGCATCGTATATGCGATTATCTTTATATCAGGGATAAGTTTTTTAGCCTCTGTACAGACAAGGAGAGCAAGAGTCGAATCAAGGCCTCCGCTTATTCCTATCACGAGATTCTTTATGCCGCTGGCCCGTACTCTTTTAGCAAGTCCGTTTGACTGTATCTCAAGTATTCTCCTGCAGCGGTTTGCACGTTCTTTATCATCAAGCGGCACAAAAGGATTTCTTGAGACCGGATACTCGTGTTCATTCAGTATCTTTACCATCTCCTCTATATCTGTCCTGTCAGTACCGATCACCTGGATGTTTGCATCAATCAGCATGTAATCGCGTAAACCTTCGTTTTCAAACGTATTCTGATGCTGTCTGTCATGCATTATCTTTTCAAGATCAATAAGTGCACTCACTGCATGGGGGCATCCGGGAAATATATCTTCTGCCAAAATGCTTCCGTTTAATGCGATGATCGAATGACCTGAAAAGACAAGATCGGTACTGCTCTCTCCTGCTGCACTTGAAGCATAGACATATGCGCAGTAGCATGCGCCCGACTGCTGCCTTACAAGTTCTCTTCGATATTCCTGCTTTCCGATAAGTTCATCAGAGGCTGACAGGTTTGCTATTATATTTGCACCTGCAAGTACGGCATGAGTGCTAGGCTTATCCGGTATCCACAGATCCTCGCATATCTCAGCGCCAAGCACTGCCCCGGTTGTCTGATCGTATGCAAGTATATTGGTCCCGAAGGGCACCTTTGTCTGACCTATCATGACAGACTCAGACTTAATATCCTTTCCTGAAGCAAACCACCTGCATTCGTAAAATTCCGAATAATTCGGAAGATATGTCTTGGGGATCAGAGCCTTTATCTCTCCCCTTGAAAGTAGAGCCGCACAATTGTATATACAGTTTTTGAAACGTATCGGAACACCCACAAGAACCGTGTATCCCTTGCCCGAGGTTTCCTTTGCTATCCTTATAAGCGCATCTAAAGCCTTTTTAAGCAAAAGATCACTGTTGAAAAGATCCGCACATGTATAGCCTGTTACAGACAGTTCAGGAAATACTATCAGACCGCTGTCTGACAGCCCTTCTATCATTTCTATGATCCTGTCTGTGTTATAGGTTATATCCGCAACCTTCAGTCCTGGGATCGCTGCCGTTACCTTTATAAGATGATTTATCATTTAAATCACTCCTTTAGCACATAAAGAAAGGCGCCTATATATTTCTATATAAGCGCCTTTGCCAATATCTAATTTTAAAATATATTAAAACTTTATCTTTGTCAATCCGTATCAGACAGATGCCTTTGGCTATATAATAGGCTGCTATGGAGCCGAGTGATATGCCTATATAGTTGCATAAAAAAGGCTCCCAGGAAAAATCCCGGAAGCCTTGATCTTTTTTATTGGGTTGGGCTGTTCGCTCTGATTACTCGATGATT
>CADAPR010000065.1 GCA_902789785.1 uncultured Lachnospiraceae bacterium | reverse complement strand
TTCCTGGTTCTGAGGAGCGATTGCGAGCGCATGTATCCCCTTTTCTACCAGTTCATCGATCGCATCTATCTGATCCTGTTCTCTGAAGCTGGGTGTAGCTTTTATATAGATCGTGCAGTTGTAGCAGCTGAGTTCGCTCTCTATCTGCTTAAGACCTGCTTTTACATCGTCGAAGAACGGGTTGTTTGTTCCGAACATGACAACTCCGAGCTTGAGATTCTTTCGCTGAGCTGAAAGGACTATGCCGGCTTTGTTGGGACGGTAGTCCAGTGCTTTTGCGATCTCCAGTATTCTTGCTTTGGTGTCGGGATGAACTCCGCCTCTTTTATTGAGGACTCTGTCTACCGTACCTCTGGATACACCTGCCAGAGCGGCGATTTCTTTGATTGTAGGCATGTTTTTATCTCCTGTGATTTCGTGCCCGATATCATCGGGCATTTCGCAACATCTATCATACAATAATCTTTTTCAAATTGGCAATATGTCAGACCATGTGATATATGCACAAGACTAAAATCTGATATTTGTAAAAAACGACAAATCGAAATCATTAATCATAAGTATACTTGCAAGTTCAAACGCTAGGATTTATTATTAAAAGGTGCACGCACACCAGTGCGCGCAACGATTTTTTAACACCGCTTTTAAGGAGGACAATATGTATTATATTGGTGTAGATCTCGGAACATCGGCAGTAAAATTGCTTCTCATGGATGGAAAAGGAGCGATTAAGAATATCGTATCAAAGGAGTATCCGTTAAGCTTCCCCAAGCCCGGCTGGTCTGAACAGAATCCTGAAGACTGGGATGAGCAGGTGATGGCAGGCATCAAGGAGCTCATAGCAGATATAGACGGAAACGAAGTAGCTGGCATAAGCTTCGGCGGACAGATGCACGGACTCGTTATCCTCGATAAGGATGACAATGTTATTCGTCCCGCAATACTTTGGAATGACGGACGTACTACAAAGGAATGCGATTACCTCAATAACACGATCGGAAAAGACAAACTCTCTGAATATACGGCAAATATCGCATTTGCAGGATTTACAGCTCCCAAGATCCTATGGGTAAAGGAGAATGAGCCTGAGAACTTTGCTAAGATAGCAAAGATCATGCTGCCCAAGGATTACATAGCATACAGATTATCCGGCGTACACTGCACGGATGTTTCAGATGCATCAGGAATGCTTCTGTTTGATGTAAAGAACAGAACATGGTCCAAGGAAATGTGCGAGATATGCTCGGTTAAGGAAGAGCAGCTTGCAAAGATCTTTGAGAGCTACGAGACAGTAGGAAACATTCTTCCCGATGTAGCAAAGAAGCTCGGTATTTCCGAAAACTGCAAGATCGTTGCCGGTGCAGGCGACAATGCAGCAGCTGCAGTAGGAACAGGAACTGTCGGTGACGGTGCCTGCAACATCTCTCTGGGAACCAGCGGAACGATCTTCATATCTTCAAAGAATTTCGGAGTTGACAGCAACAACGCTCTCCACTCATTTGCACACGCTGACGGAACATATCATCTTATGGGATGCATGCTAAGCGCCGCAAGCTGCAACAAGTGGTGGATGGATGAGATCATCGGAACAAAGGATTACGCAGCGGAGCAGAAGGGCATAGAAAAGCTTGGAGAGAATCACGTATTCTTCCTTCCTTATCTTATGGGCGAGCGTTCTCCTATCAACGATCCCATGGCCAGAGCGACATTTACCGGAATAACAATGGATACGACCAGAGCGGACATGACTCAGGCGGTACTTGAAGGCGTAGCATTTGCTTTAAGGGATTCATTCGAGGTAGCAAGAAGCCTTGGCGTTGACATCAAGAGAAGCAAGATCTGCGGAGGCGGAGCAAAGAGCCCTCTGTGGAAGAAGATAGTTGCAAATGTACTTAATATAAAGATAGATGTCATCGAGAGCGAGGAAGGACCCGCACTCGGAGGCGCAATGCTCGCAGCGGTTGCAAACGGAGAGTATGCAAGCGTTCAGGCAGCAGCTGATGCTATAGTTAAAATAGTAGATACTGTTGAGCCCGATCCCGAGCTTGTAGCTAAGTACGAAGCAAGATATCAGGAATTCAAGAGAATATATCCGGCACTTAAGCCTGTATTCAATGCATAATTTATTTTAACAAGGAGGACAGCATGAAGATTCAAAATGTAAACGATGCGGCTTTTTCAAAATACGGAAAGGTCGTAACAAATGTTGATTTTGCTCCTCTTGTGGCAGCGATCAATGAGAGCACACCGCTTCCCGACGATGTTGCATACGAACCCAGCGTAGAGGTTTTGGAAGCAACAAGCGTATTCGAGGAACTCAAGGTTAAGACCTACGGTGAGATGCCTATCCAGATCGGTTACTGCAACGGACATAACAGTTCTATGAGCCTTGCAGAATACCACAGAGATTCCGAGATCAATGTAGCGGCAACCGATGCGATCCTTATCATCGGCAGCCAGCAGGACCTTATCGAAGGGGGAAGAAAGGTTGATGCGGATAAGCTCGAGGCGTTCTTTGTTCCTGCAGGAACAGCTGTTGAGGTTTATGCCACAACTCTTCACTATGCACCATGCGGAGTAGACGGTGCAGGCTTCAAGGTAGGTATCGTACTCCCGAGATTCACAAACTTCGAGCTTGATAACAAGCATGCAGGCGGAGAAGACGATCTCATCACAGCTAAGAATAAATGGCTCATACCATTGAATAAAGAAATTACATTATAGGAGGAATTCACACATGAAAAACATTCCAAAGATTAAATTAGGTATCGTTGCGGTTAGCCGTGACTGCTTCCCTGAGTCACTGTCTGTAAACAGACGTAAGGCTCTCGTTGATGCTTACAAGGCTAAATACGATGCAGCTGATATCTATGAGTGCCCTATATGTATCGTTGAAAGCGAGATACATATGGTACAGGCTCTTGAAGATATCAAGAAGGCTGGCTGTAACGCTCTTTGTGTATATCTTGGCAACTTTGGTCCTGAGATCTCAGAGACGCTTCTTGCTAAGCACTTTGACGGACCCAAGATGTTCTGTGCAGCAGCAGAAGAGACACAGAACGATCTTTGCGGCGGCAGAGGCGATGCTTACTGCGGTATGCTCAATGCAAGCTACAACTTAAAGCTTCGTAACGTTGGCGCATACATCCCTGAGTATCCTGTAGGCGATGCTGAGGATTGCGCTAAGATGATAAATGATTTCATCCCTGTTGCAAGAGCACTCGTTGGACTCAGCAACTTAAAGATCATATCATTCGGTCCCAGACCTCTTAACTTCCTTGCTTGTAACGCTCCTATCAAGCAGCTTTACAATCTCGGTGTTGAGATCGAAGAGAACTCTGAGCTTGATCTTTTCGAAGCATTCAACAAGCATGAAGGCGATGCACGTATCCCTGAAGTTGTTAAGGATATGGAAGAAGAACTCGGTGCAGGAAACAAGAAGCCCGAAGTACTTGCAAAGCTTGCTCAGTATGAACTTACACTTCTTGACTGGATCGAGGAGCACAAGGGCTACAGAGAGTATGTTGCTATAGCTGGAAAGTGCTGGCCTGCATTCCAGACACAGTTCGGATTCGTTCCCTGCTACGTAAACAGCCGTCTCACAGGACGCGGAATCCCGGTTTCTTGCGAAGTTGATATCTACGGCTGCTTAAGCGAGTTCATCGGAACATGCGTATCAGAAGATGTTGTTACACTCCTTGATATCAACAACTCAGTTCCGAAGGATATGTATAAGGAATCTATCGAAGGCAAATTCGATTACAAGCATACAGATACATTCATGGGCTTCCACTGCGGAAATACATGCTCTAAGAAGCTTGCATTCCATGAGATGAAGTACCAGATGATCATGGCAAGAGCTCTTCCTATAGAAGTAACAAACGGAACTCTTGAAGGCGACATCATCCCTGGCGATATCACATTCTTCAGACTTCAGTCTACAGCTGATGCTAAGATCAGAGCTTACCTTGCAGAAGGTGAAGTTCTTCCTGTAGCTACAAAGTCATTCGGCGGTATCGGTGTATTCGCTATCAAGGAGATGGGACGTTTCTACCGTCACGTTCTCATTGAGAAGAATTATCCTCACCATGGTGCAGTTACATTCGGACATCACGGAAAGGCACTCTACGAAGTATTCAAGTACATCGGAGTTCCGATCGAGGATATCAACTACAACCAGCCTGCATCTTTGCCTTATCCGACAGAGAATCCTTTCGCTTAAGAAGCAATAAGAGAGGCAGTTTTTAAAAAGTAAGACCAGCGAAGCGGCATTTTAATTAAAATGCCGCTTCTTCATTTATACAAATTGCACAACGAATTAAGAAAATCTTAAACATTTTTGCAACAGTCGCAATTTCTGTATAGTCAAAAGCAATATTTGTAAAGCAAATTAATATAAATACAATATAATTATAGTTGTCAGCTTGCCTTATGCGAGTTGGCGCAACTTCATAATCATTATTAATAGGAGGAAAAAAAATGAAGAAGTTAGTTGCTTCTGCATTATGCGTATGCATGATGACAGGAATGCTCGCTGGATGTGGCGACACAGCTCAGCCTGCAACAGACACACCCGCAGATCAGCCTGCGGACACAACAGCAGATAAACCTGCAGACACAACAGCAGATACACCTGCAGATGCTCCCGCTGGTGATGTAACACTTAATGTTTGGGCTTTCACAGATGAAGTTCCTAACATGGTTCAGAAGTACATCGACACACATCCGGATTGTGGATTCAACTTCACATCTACAATCATCGCTACAACAGACGGTGCTTACCAGCCCGCTCTTGACCAGGCACTTGCAGCAGGCGGTGCAGACGCTCCTGATATTTACGCAGCAGAGTCAGCATTCGTTCTTAAGTACACACAGGGTGATGCTTCTCAGTACGCTATGCCTTACGAAGATCTTGGTATCGACGTAGCAGCAGAACTTAAGGCAGCAGACATCGCTCAGTATACAGTAGATATAGGTACAAGACCTTCTGATGGCAAGCTCGTAGGACTTGGTTATCAGGCAACAGGTGGTGTATTCATCTACCGTCGTTCTATCGCTAAAGACGTTTGGGGAACAGATGATCCTAAGACAGTTGCTGAGAAGATCGGTGCTGGCACAAACTCATGGGATACATTCTTCAGCGCAGCAGCTGAGTTAAAGGCTAAGGGCTATGGTATCGTTTCAGGTGATGGTGATATCTGGCACGCAGTTGAGAACAGCTCTGATAAGGGTTGGATCGTTGATGGTAAGCTTACAATCGATCCTAAGAGAGAAGCTTTCCTTGATCTTTCTAAGCAGCTCAAAGACAACAAGTATCACAATGATACTCAGGACTGGTCTGATGCTTGGTTCGCAGACATGAAGGGTGAAGGCGCTCAGGGTATCCTTGGTTTCTTCGGTCCTGCATGGTTGATCAACTACACACTCGCTCCTAACTGTGGTGGTGAGAAGGTTGGCGAAGGCACATACGGTGATTGGGCATGTTGCGAACCTCCGATCGGATTCTTCTGGGGTGGTACATGGGTACTTGCTAACAAGGCTACAACAAAGACAGATGCTGTTAAGCAGATCATCGATTGGATCACACTTGATTGCACAGAGAACGGTCTTCAGTATATGTGGGCTAACGGCACATTCAATGGCGAAGGCGGCACAAAGGACTGTGTAGCTTCTGGTACAGTTATGAGCATGTCAAATGGTACACTTGACTTCCTCGGCGGACAGGATATGTTCGAAGCATTCGTTCCCGCTAACCAGTATGCAAATGGTAAGAACCTTACTCAGTACGATGAGACAATCAACGGTTACTGGAGAGAGCAGGTACGTGAGTACACAGCTGGCAACAAGACAAGAGAAGCTGCTATCGCAGATTTCAAGCAGAATGTTGCTGACAACCTTGATGTTACAGTAGAATAATACTACATCAAAATAATCCTTTTGAGGCGGATGGTTATCCCGTCCGCCTCAAATTCTATTATCTATCATCTTACGGGGATTAGTAATTATGAAGAATAAGAACAACATTAATGCTAAATATTCAAAATTCGGATATATCTTCGTTATTCCTTTTACTATTGCATTCCTGTTTTTCATGCTTTATCCGATTTTCTACACCGCATTTATCGGTTTTACAGGACTTAAAGGATTAGGAAATACTATATCTACTCCCGGAATGGGACTTCTTAAAGAGAATATCTTTAAGAACTTCAAGGACGTTATCGCTAATGGTACGTTCCAGCAATCTATGAAAAATACCGTAAAGATGTGGGTATTAAACTTTATCCCACAGATTTTACTGGCTTTGTTGCTCACATCGTGGTTTACGGATAAGAGATCCAAAGTTCAGGGCGAAGGCATATTCAAGGTAATTTTCTACCTTCCCAACATCATAACAGCTGCTACAGTTGCTATCCTGTTCGGCGCAATCTTCGGATATCCGATGGGTCCCATGAATGACCTTCTTGCAAGATTTGGATTTATAGATGAGCCTGTACACTTCTTCTTAAGTAAGAACGTTGCTCAAGGCGTTGTAATCTTCATCCAGACATGGATGTGGTATGGCTATACAACAGTTAATATTATTGCCGGTGTTAACGGTATCAGCCCTGAGATCTTTGAATCAGCAGAGGTTGACGGTGCGAGCCGTACACAGACATTCTTCCAGATCACTTTACCGAATATCAAGACGATCATGCTGTTCATTCTTGTTACATCACTTATCGGTGGTCTGAATATGTTCGATATACCTAAGCTGTTGGTTACAAACTCAGGTCCTGATAACGCTACCAAGACAACAAGCGTATTCATATATGACCAGGCATTTGCCGGAAGTTATCTGTATAACAAGGCCGGTGCCGCAAGTATGATCATGTTCGTTATCATCGTTATCCTTTCAGCAATCCTGTTCTATATCATGAGAGATAAGGATGAGGCTGCTCTTAAGAAGATGAAGAAACAGCAGGATAAGCTTCGTCTGGCCGAGATCAAGGCTCAGGAATTATTGAACGGAAAGGGGATGTAATACATGCTAGACAATAAAGAAACCAAAATTATTAAAGTATTTATCTACATAGTGTGTGTTATTCTTACAGTGCTTAGTATCCTTCCTTTCTGGATCATGATAGTTAACGCAACAAGAAGCACAACACAGATTCAGCAGCACGCTGTAGCGTTCATCCCGTCAACATACATGATGAACAACTTCAAGATACTGACAGGTAAGAGCTTCAATCCTATGGTTGGTTTTAAGAACTCACTTATCGTATCTACATTCGCAACACTGTGTGCTACTTATTTCTCAACACTTACTGCTTATGCAGTTGTAGTTTATGACTGGAAATTAAAGAATGCATTCTTTAGTTTCGTTATGGCAGTTATGATGATACCTGCACAGGTTACCATGATCGGTTTCTATCAGATGGCATATAAGCTCGGCTTGACAAACAGTCTGCTCATGCTTATCCTTCCCTCTGTAGCAGCACCTTCAATGGTATTCTTCATGAGACAGTACATGATTCCTTCGCTTCCGCTTGAAATAGTTCAGGCAGCTAGAATCGACGGTGCTAAAGAGTTCTATACATTCAACATTATAGCTCTTCCTATCATGAAGCCCGCTATAGCTACACAGGCTATCTTCTCATTTGTTAGCTCATGGAACAACCTGTTCACACCTATGGTACTTCTTACAAAGCAGGAGAAGTACACGATGCCTATCATGGTATCACTGTTAAAGGGTGATATCTACAAGACAGAGTACGGTGCAGTTTATATGGGACTTACACTTACAGTACTTCCTCTTATCATCGTATATCTGTTCCTTGCTAAGTACATCGTTGCCGGTGTTGCATTAGGTTCAGTAAAGGGTTAATAAATCATTACATAAAAAACGTCTTCCGTTTGGAAGACGTTTTTTTATTGCTTTCTTTTAAGGTTCTGTCTGTATTCTGTCGGCGGACATCCGCATACTTTCTTAAAGGTCCTGCAAAAAGATGTCTGGTTGTTAAATCCGCATGAGAATGCAACATCCGTGATACCCATATTTGAAGCCAAAAGCTGCTTGGCATGCTGGATACGCTTGTTTGTAAGATAATCGTAAAATGTCGTGCCGGTGTATTCCTTAAACAGTCTTATGAAGTGAAACTTTGAAAATCCGACATGACTTGCCATATCATCGAGTGTGAGAGGTTCACCGTAACTTCTTTCGATATACTGGAGAAGTTCGAAGAACTTGTCGTAGTGCTCTTTTGAGTTTGCCATACGCATCATTCCGTTATCTGCTTCATGGGTTGCACTGTTTCGTCCTATCAAAGCTAAAAACTTTAAAAAATGCGAATATGTCTCGATCTCCCATAGTGCGGAATTGGAAAAATATGAATTGATCATGTCGGTTATATTGTTG
>CADAPR010000064.1 GCA_902789785.1 uncultured Lachnospiraceae bacterium | reverse complement strand
CCTCTTTCAGTCTTTAGAGGACATCCATTCTGCTCGATCAGGCTCATCACACTCGTGCAGTCATATCCATAATATGCGCTGTATAAAAACTTTGGATTTGATACTACATTGCTAAAGAAGGTCTCCGGATCACAGTCGTTTGTTACATTGCATCTGCCTTTTCCTGTTATATACACCTTCTTGCCAAGCTTTTCATTTTTCTCTATGAGGATCGTTTCGGCTTTGTTATTTGCAGCGCTCAAAGCTGCCATCATGCCGGCAGCTCCTCCGCCGACAACAACCACTTTTTTCATATCTTTCCTATTCTTGCTTATTGCCTTTGTCTTTTGTCAAAGAATAATCTACCATTGGCTCATCATTTATGAAATTGATCTCATCATTAAGATATACCTGATAATTTGCCCATGCATCCTCGAGTTTGTTAAGATTCTCCTTTACTTCCTCAGGGGCTTTTAAGCAAAAAGCTACAACTAGCGCATTTATTACGCTTAAGGGAGCTACCAGCGAATCTACGACAGAGACCATATCGCTTCTAGAGAAGAGATTGATAGAGCTGTACATGCACATGGGGCTATGTATGCTGTCTGTGATCGAAATAACTTTGGCATTCCTGTCTGAAGCAAATTCCATAGCCTTAAGGGTTCTCATACTGTATCTTGGAAAGCTTATTCCCACAAAAGCATCGTTATTGTCAATCCTTAACATCTGTTCAAAAGTCTCGCTGACACTGGTAGTCGTAAGACAGATGACATCATCTCTTATCATATTTAAATAGAATGCAAGAAATTCTGCCAAGGGAGCACATGCTCTTATTCCTGTGATATAAACCTTCTTTGCCTGAAGAAGTGCATCTATTGCTGCCTCAAAAGCATTTGGATCAAGTTCGGTTAAAGTATCATTTATCCTCTCTATATCTCCCTTTAATACAGAATCAATAATCTGACTCTGAGAGCTGTTTCCGTACTTGGCGCCGATCTTCTGCACATTGTTCATGCGGTTTTTGACCCATGAAGCGAGACATGACTGAAAATCCGGGAAACCGTCATAGCCAAGGCTTGAAGCAAATCTAACAACAGTGGATTCACTCACGCCTATCTCTTCGCCGATCTTTGCTGCAGTCATAAAAACAGCTGTATCATAGTATTCCTTGATATAATTTGCGATCGCCTTGTGCCCTTTGCTCATGGAAGGGTAAAACTCATCGATCACGCCTATAACATCTATTTTATCCATATATCAACCTTTTATGTATAAATCAGTCTGTTCCAAGTTTTCTGGATGCTTCTCTTAAAAGATTGAGAGTCTGATCCTCATCAAGATCATAATCACCGGTTATCGTCATGCATGCAATACCATGAATAAAGATCCACAGCTTTGTAAACAGATCCTGAGCATTATAAACGCCCTCTTTCTTAGCCTTTGCAAATTCAGTTGTCACATAGCTCTTGCTTCCGTTTAATACATCATATAAAGATTTGCCGTACGGTTTCTTTTCACCCATAAAAAGAAGTTTAAACAATTCTTTTTCCTGTGTAGCGAACTTTATATAAGCCATGCCAAGATCAACGAACGGTTCAGGATTGAATTTCGGGCTTTCATCATAGAAGAAATCATAAAATTCAACTGCCTTGTCATAAACCTGTGCCAAAAGATCATCCATGTTTTCATACAGTCTGAATATCGGCTGAGTCGAGCAACCGGCTTTTGCCGCGAGTTTACGCGCAGTTACGTTCTCGAAGCCCTCCTGCTTAGCTAAAATAAACGCTGTATCTACAAGAAAATCCTTATGAATCTTTTCTTTTCTGGCCATAATGCTCCTTTCCGGTAATAACACAATATCTTGTAAAAGTACTGATTCGATACGTAACAATTATAACACCCGTCATTTATATATTGCAATAGTTATGTAAATAAATCCTGCAAAAATCCTGCAAAAATATCTTTTGATTCAAAAATTCCTGCAAATATCCTGCAAAAAGGTGCATTTATGTCAACGCGCAGACATATACCTTCATTTTTACGATATTTCCTGCTCACGTGTTTTGTTATTCTTGTTTTTTTAGGATAACACTATATGTTGTGCTGAGTATATTTTCACATTTTCCGAGAGGTTTTTCACCAGAAAGAGAGACAATTTTTTGCAACTTAACAGATGATTTGATTGCATTTTTATCAATTTAATCTCTCTTTAGCCCTATATTTATTCCTTAAAGCATCATTTTAAGCACAAATAATTGCTCTGTATGCGTTTTTGGGCAATAAAAAAGGGCTATCCTTAGGATAACCCTTTGTAAATTGCAATACAGCTTATCTGATTAAACCGGATATGCGTTGTTCTTTGTATCTGCTACACTCACATCAACCTTTGTCTGCTGTGCATCACGATACTTGAAGTAGTCTGTAGCAACCTGAGGGAATAATGCGTAGCTGAGTACGTCTTCATCCTGCTGTTTATACTGCTTCATTTCTGCCTCAAGTGATTCAAGCTCAGGCTTATCATGTCCTGTAGCCTCTGCAGAACGTGCTGTAGATCTCTTCTCTCCAGGAATAACCTTCTGGATAACTTCTTCGTTCATAGGCTTAACTGTCTGACCGTAATTACCTCTTAACAGATCCTTGAACTCTCCAGTTGCCATCTTGTATCTCTCACCCATCAGGACATTGAATATAGCCTGTGTACCAACGATCTGTGATGAAGGTGTAACAAGCGGAGGCTCACCGCAGTCCTTACGAACTCTCGGGATCTCTTCAAGAACTTCCTGATACTTGTCTTCTGCATTCTGTTCCTTAAGCTGGCTAACCATGTTAGAAAGCATACCGCCGGGTACCTGGTAAAGCAGTGTCTTGATATTAACACCAAGAACCTTAGTGCTCATAAGTCCAGACTCTATGCACTCTTCTCTGTAAGGACGGAAGTAATCAGCGATCTGTGCAAGGATCTTCTGATCAAGTCCTGTATCATAAGGAGTACCCTTGAATGTCTCAACCATAACTTCTGTAGCAGGCTGTGATGTACCGAGTGCAAAAGGTGAGATTGCACAGTCGATAACATCAACTCCGGCTTCAACAGCCTTAAGGTATGTCATTGAAGCAACACCTGAGGTGTAGTGTGTATGAAGCTGTACAGGGATCTTTGTGCTCTCTTTAAGAGTTTTAACAAGCTCGGCAGCCTTGTAAGGAACAAGTAAACCTGCCATATCCTTGATACAAAGCGAATCAGCACCCATCTCCTCGATCTTCTTAGCCATATCTGCCCAGTACTCAAGAGTATAGGCATCACCGAGTGTGTAAGAAAGTGCGATCTGAGATTCACCTCTTCCTTCCTGCTTCTTGATCTTGTTTGTAGCATCAACAGCTGCCTGCAAGTTTCTGATATCATTCAGGCAGTCAAATATTCTGATTACATCAATACCGTTTGCGATAGACTTCTCAACGAATGCGTATACAACGTCATCTGCATAAGGACGATATCCGAGGATATTCTGTCCTCTGAAGAGCATCTGAAGCTTTGTGTTCTTGAATCCGTCACGAAGCTTTCTTAATCTCTCCCAGGGATCTTCCTTAAGGAAACGAAGTGAAGCATCGAATGTAGCTCCTCCCCAGCACTCTACAGCGTGGTAGCCTACCTTATCCATTGTTTCAACTATCGGAAGCATTACCTCGGTGGGCATTCTTGTTGCGATCAATGACTGATGCGCATCACGAAGAACTGTTTCCATTATGCCAACAGGCTTAGCTTCGATCTTATTTTCAGCCTTCTTAGCAACCTTTTTGTCGGTTGACTTCTTCTCGGCCTTTTCAACCTTGGCTTCGTTTACAGCCTCGTTTTTTGTTTCTTTCTTAGCCATGTTATTTCTCCTTCATTAATTTAGAATAATCCGAATATAGCCATAAATGTTCCGGCTGCAACAGCAGTTCCTATAACACCAGCAACGTTGGGGCCCATAGCATGCATGAGCAAGAAGTTTGTAGGATCTGCTTCAGCACCGACCTTCTGTGAAACACGTGCTGCCATAGGAACGGCAGATACGCCAGCTGATCCGATGAGCGGATTGGTCTTTCCATGTGTCAAGACACACATGATCTTACCGAATACAACACCGGCCGCTGTACCGAAGGCAAATGCGATAAGTCCGAGTGCGACGATCTTAAGTGTCGCAACATTCAGGAATGCTTCTGCGCTTGTTGTCGCTCCTACAGATGTACCGAGCAGGATAACAACTATATACATGAGTGCGTTTGAAGCTGTATCTGTAAGCTGTCTTACAACTCCTGATTCCTTGAACAGGTTACCTAACATCAGCATACCTACAAGAGGAGCTGTTGTGGGAAGTATAAGACATACAACGATAGTAACAATAATAGGGAAGAGGATCTTCTCAAGTTTTGAAACCGGACGAAGCTGGTCCATCTTGATCTTTCTTTCCTTCTCTGTTGTCAGAGCTTTCATGATAGGCGGCTGGATAATGGGAACCAGTGACATATAAGAATATGCCGCAACCGCTATAGGTCCGAGCAGATCTGTCTGCTGCAGCTTACCTGCAAGGAAGATAGATGTGGGACCGTCTGCACCACCGATGATAGAGATGGCAGCTGCAGCCTTGTCGTTGAAGCCCATCCATATAGCGCCGAAGTAAGCAGCGAAAATACCGAACTGAGCAGCTGCACCGAGCAGGAAGCTCTTCGGGTTTGCGATCAGCGGACCGAAGTCCGTCATTGCTCCTACGCCCATGAAGATGAGTGAAGGAAGTATCGCATATTCATCAAGAATATAGAAATAATACAACAATCCACCGACACCGTTAGGTGAATCATGAAATGACATCATGATGTCAGGGTAAATGTTTACCAGTAACATACCAAATGCAATGGGGAGCAGAAGCAGAGGCTCATACTCCTTCTTGATAGCAAGATACAGGAAAAAACATGCTACGGCGATCATTATATAATTTCCATACGTTAAGTTGAAAAACGCAGTCTGGTGAACCAGATTGTCAAGCGTATTTGTTATATAATCCATTTTGTTTTTCCTCCGAAATCAGGCTGACGCCCTTAGTACAAGTTTGAAACTCATTAGTTGAGTGTTGCGAGGCATGCACCTGCTTCACAGGGATCACCTACTGCACAATCAATACTTGCAACTGTTCCGTCCTGAGGAGCAACAACAGGGATTTCCATCTTCATAGCTTCGATGATAACAACAGCATCACCCTTCTTAACTGCCTGACCGACACTTGCCTCGATCTTGAATACCTTACCAGCAGCACCAGCTTCAACCTTTACGCTGCCTGCACCTGCGCTTGCCTTGGGAGCTGCCGCAGGAGCTGCTTTAGGTGCAGCCTTGGGAGCTGCTTTGGGAGCTGCTGCAGGTGCACCGCTTGAAGCACCTTCTTCAACAACTACATCATATACATTGCCATTAACTGTAATGGTATAATTCTTCATTTTTAAATCCTCCGATTTTAATATATTAATGAACTACCTGATTCTTCTAATAGAACGAACAACATATCCGCTGCCTGCGCTAGAACTTCCTTCGTAAGCTGCGATCGCTGCGCTTATTACAGCTATGAGTTCGGTATCATCCTGTGCTTCTTCGCCTGCCACGATCTGTTCTACAGCCTTGTCAACACTTGTCTTCTCATCTTTCTTCTCTGACCTGTTTTCAAAAACGCTCAAGAGTTTGAATGATGAAATGAGAAGCATGATGAGTATCAGTACGCAAAATACCGTACCCATGCCCAGCAGAGTGTTCATACCGGCTTTAGCCATCAAATCCGACATGCTCTCAGCAACGTGTATATAACTAATCATAAAGACCGTCCTTTCTACAGTACTGCGCCGTGTTTCTTGGCTACTGTATCAACTGCCTTTGTAAACAGCATATCAAATGCGCCGATAAGATACTTACGTGTTTCTGCAGGAGCGATGATTGTATCAACATATCCTCTTGCTGCAGCTGCATCTATACTGTTCTGGAGTGCTTCATAATCTTTTGCACAAGCATCGATCTCATCTGCGCTCTTTCCGTCACACATGATCTTTGCTGCAAGCTTTGAATCCATCATACCGATAGAAGCGCTGTCCCATGCAAATGTCATGTCTGCACCGAGTGCCTTTGAATTCATGATGCTGTATGCTGTTCCATAAGCCTTGCCTATTACAACATTTACCTTCGGTACTGTTGCATTGGCAAATACATATGTGAGTTTAGCTGCAGCCTTTGCGAGCTTCTTTTCAGAGCACTTGCAAGCTTTGAATCCTGCAACGTTTGTAAGTGTAAGAACAGGAATCTCGAAAGCATCACAGAAGTTAACGAATGAAGCAGCCTTTTCACAGCCTTTTGCTGAAAGAGCATTATCAAACTTTTCTACTTCCTTGCCTTCCTCATCATAAATAGCAGTCCTGTTTGCAACAACGCCGACTGTAGCTCCGTTTAACTTGATGAATCCTGTCACCATATCCTTTGCGTAATCAGCTTTTGTCTCAAAGAATGCATTATCATCAGCGATCATTGAGATTGCTATAGATGTATCTGCTATTGCATTCTCTATGCCGTCGCAAAGTCTGTTAAGATCATCTTCGCATTCAACAAATGATGTATCTGTGTCGCAGTTTGCAGGAAGCATGCATACAAGCTCACGGATCTGAGCGAATATTGTTGCTTCATCAGCTACAACGTCAACGATACCAGCTTCTTCAGACTGGAACTTAGCTGATGCTGTATCGCATTTAGCTGTGCTGTTTCCTTCGATAGCGTTCGGAGAGTTAACAAAGAGTTTAGCCTTGCTCTCCTCCATAAATGTGAAATCTGTGAGTGTCGGAATAAGTGCAAGTCCGCCACCGCATGAACCGAATACTGCTGTGATCTGAGGAACAACACCTGAAGCGGCAGCCTGTGCAGCGTAGATCTCGCCGAATGCATTAAGTGCATCACAAGCCTCCTCAAGTCTCAGTCCGGCAGAATCGATAAGTCCGATAACAGGTGCACCGGTCTTAACAGCCAGTTCATAGAGTCCCGCAATCTTTTTAGCATGCATCTCGCCAACGCTTCCGCCAAGAACAGAAGCATCCTGAGCATACACATACACGAGATTGCCGTCGATAACTCCGTAACCGGTTACAACACCGTCAGAAGGAGTCTTAGCTTGTTTCAGATTAAAATCAGTGTTTCTGGCTGTAACCTTGGCACCGATCTCAACGAAACTGTTCTCATCGAGCAGAGCAGCGATACGTCCGCTCGCGCTTGTAGTAGTACTCATTAAAAAGCCCTCCGTATATAAATATTTTAAATAATTTATGCATAAAAGCCCAAATTTTGAGCCAAACCGCACCAAATAACAGTATAGCATAAAAAAGAGGAAAGAAAAAGCGGTTTCTTTCCTCATTTTTACACATTTTGTTTATATATTTACGATTTATTCTTTCTCTCTTATCTGACTCAGCTCTTTCTCATAATCAGGATCGTCGCTCTCCGGTGTCAAGGCAGTTGTTTCATTAGGAGTCACTATCCTGTTCCTGCCGTTTTGCTTTCCGATGTATAAGAGTTCATCAGCTTCCTTGACTATGTCATCTATATCTCTCATATCGCCTTGAGTAAGGCCAAATGTCATGGTAACTCCTAACTTGTTTGATTCATACTCTATCACATGATCAAGGACTTTCTGTCTGAGCACCTTTAAAAGTCCCAATGCCTTATCAAGATCCGCATCCTCAAAGATGATCAGGAACTCCTCTCCGCCCCATCTTACAGCAAATCCTTTTCCGAGCATGTATTCATTGAATATCGAAGCGATATCGCGAAGGACCAAGTCTCCGCAATCATGTCCGTATGTATCATTAAACTTCTTGAAGAAATCGATATCACCCATGCATACGCAGTACTTTACTCCGGCCTGATTATACTGAGACTGTGTATATGCTATCTTGCTCGCTCCGACTCTTCTTGTGTAAAGCCTTGTCAGAGTATCTCTTTCTATCATCTCTCTTAAGAACTTCTGAACGCCTCTAGAGAATCTTCCCATATCTCCAAGTTCGTCCTGTCTGTCAGTGATCTCTTTGTCGATCTCTGCATTTAGATTGCCCTTTGATATCTCATTTAGGAACTTCTTTTCCTTGTTTATGGCATCCACTAAGCTCCTTGCCGGATAAAAGCTTATCCACGCCGCAATAAGTGTCATTATCAGTGTCACTATAGGTACCCATAAAAGCGAACCCGAGCTTTCTTTCTCAACCTGATCAGTAGGCTTTCCGACAGATATCATTCCGATGCATTTTCCGTCCGAATTCATGAGCGGCTTGTATATGATAAAGAATTTTGTACCGTCAATGATGATGTTATTGTAAAACTGTTCGCTCCTTCCGTTGATCACGGCATCTGAGACCATCTTGTTAGAGATCGTATAATGAGCATCTGCTTTTTCGGCTCTGTAATCTCCGGGATATACCGAGTCATAGTATGCTTCTACAAACTCAGCAACATTGCTTAAGTTTCTTCTGACCTCTTTTTGAATGACCCTAGTAAAAACAGAATAACTCAGTATCGTGACAACGATTCCCATCAAAATAATGGGGACAATAGTCATGACCCTGAGTTTATGCTTTAGGCCTCTTTTAACTTTTTTCTTTGTGTTATTTTCTTCCTTAGCCATTGATCAGCCTCACAGTCTACATCTGCAATCCAAGATCCTCAAGCGACATCTGTACGCTGTCTTCGTTAAGCAGCATATCCATATCACTCTCATCGATGACCACATCTTCAAATGCATTTTCCAGATCATCGTCGTCATCATCTAAGAAAGCTTCCTGTCTGACAGAAAAGCTGGCATGATAATCCATCTTTAAGAGAAGTTCTCTGACAGCACTTACAGTCTTTTTCATCTGATCGGTCTCTTTGATCAAAACCGTGATGACCGAATTGTCATCGACCACGCTGTAACCCGCTTTTCTGAGTCCGGCTTTTGCTTCTTCTTTCGAAATCATCTCTACCCCTATCGTATCATATATTAAGCTGGAGCGAAACCTCCTGCTCGGCCTGCTCTCTGAATTCTTCCTTCTGAACCTGGCTTACTTCGGGAAGATCATCAAGCGACTTGACCCCGAAGCTTCTCAAGAACTGTTCCGTTGTGCCAAAAAGTATCGGTCTTCCGGGCGCATCCATTCTTCCGAGTTCCTTGACAAGATCAAGTTCAATGAGCTTGTTGATGGCATGTGAACAGTCTACGCCTCTTATCTTTTCTATATCCGCCTTTGTTACAGGCTGCTTGTATGCTATTATCGAAAGCGTCTCTAGCACTGTGTCAGTGAGCGTATACTTTCTCTCGCTCTTAGTGATATCTATCAGATATTCATACATTTCAGGCTTGCTGCACATCTGATAGGCTTCATCGATCTCAGTGATGGTTATCCCTCTGTTAGCTGATTCCATCTTCTTTTTCATCTTCTCGACGATATCCCTGACTTCCTTTGGCGTAGCCTCTATCAGCTCAGCCAGTCTTGATATCTTTACACAAGATCCCATAGAGAAAAGGACCGCCTCGATGACAGCCTCCTGTCTATCCTTGTTCATATCCTACCTCAATTCCAACATGTATTAAATGACCGTCTCAAGGTCGATAAAGGCCATCTTGCTCTCCGCATCCTTGGCAACAGTTATAAGTATATCATCAAAGATGCTATCCTGAACTATCTCTATGATACCGACCTTTATAAGTTCAAGAACAACAAGGAATGTAACTATTATCTCCATCTTGCTGTTCTGTTTTTCCAAAAGATCTCTAAAGCTCATGGTATCATGCTCGAGAATGTAGTCCTTTATGTATCTGGTCTTGTCCTCAAGCTCGATCTCGTCCTTTTCAATGTTGCCAAACTGGCTCCTTATCGGATCGATCTTATCTTCCTTACGCTTAAGTGTCTCTCTGAATATACGATGCAAGCTCTGCAGATTGACCTCACCGATCAGATAATCATAATCTATCGGAGGCTGATATTTCTTTACTTCATCCGGAAGTGTTTCGGATTTGTAGACAAATCTCTGAGCTCCCATCTGCATGTCCTTTAGCTCAAAAGACATGTACTTGAACATCTTGTATTCCAAAAGTTTCTGAACAAGTTCTGCTCTGGGATCCTCTTCCTCGCCGTCCTCATTTACTTCCTTCGGGAGCAGCATCTTGCACTTTATATCAAGCAGCGTTGCAGCCATGAGTAAAAACTCGCTCATGACATTCATATCTTCAGTCTCCATCTTTCTGATATATTCAAGATACTGTTCAGTGATGGTGACTATCGGAATATCATAGATATCAACCTTATTCTTTTCTATAAGATGAAG
>CADAPR010000063.1 GCA_902789785.1 uncultured Lachnospiraceae bacterium | reverse complement strand
ACCAGGATAACGACACTGAAGTATTTATCCTCCAGTGTCTTTTGCTTGTTTATGAAAGAAAAAAGCTTTTTCATCAGATGGATCTCCCATTTAAAACTCCCCATCATATGATAACATACTGCCGTAACAGATCTATATGTGATATCATCTTATATATGAAACGACTAAGATTATTTATCATTTTTATATCAATCTCACTGATATCGGGATGCGGATCGAACGTAAAGGCATACGATGAGCCTCCCGCAGAACCGGTGATCACCGCGTATGTATCAGAGCCTGAAAAGAAAGAAGAAATAATTACACAACCGCCTGAAGTAACTCAAAGTGCAGAAGAGATCGATACCTCGGTAAACATCATCATGGTAGGCGACATACTCTTGCACACACCGGTTGAGGAAGCTGCAAAAAATGATGAGACCGGGATCTATGACTTTGATTTTATATTTGATAACAGCAAAGATAAGATCAGCTCGGCCGATATAGCAATAGCAAATGAAGAAGTCATAATCGGAGGAGAGGAGCTTAAAGTATCGGGATATCCTGCGTTTAATGCTCCATACGAGATCGGTGATGCTCTTTACGATGCCGGATTTGACGTGATATGTCATGCGACAAATCACGCGCTCGATAAAGGAAAGAAAGGGATAATAAACTGCCTTGCCTACTGGAGAAGTGCTCACCCTGACATGATAGTTACAGGCATATATGATAACGAGGCCGATGCTTCTTATGAATCTATCCCGATCATTGAAAAAAACGGTATAAGGATAGCAATACTCAACTACACATACGGAACAAACGGCATCTCACCTCCTGCTGACATGCCGTACGCCGTGAGCATGCTTGATAAGCAAAGGGTGATCTCTCAGCTTGATATAGCTGAAAGGGAAGCTGATTTTACGATCGTATGTCCCCACTGGGGGATTGAGTACAATCTGGGCATAAGCTCTGATCAGGAAAAATGGGCTTTGCTTTTTATAGAGCATGGAGCCGATGCTGTCATAGGTACCCATCCTCATGTGATAGAGCCTCTTAAGATAATAGATGATGTGCCTGTATATTATTCACTCGGAAACTTCGTAAACTGGACATCTGGGACCGGAAAAGGCGTGGCAAACAGAATGGTCGGCGCAATGGCCGATATAACTATAAGCCGTAAAAGTGACGGCAGTGTATCGGTAGATGAGTGTTTAGTCAGAAACTATGTATGTCATGTAGAAAGCGGAGATGAGAATGTGAGGGTATATCCGCTTGAAGAATACAGTGATGAGCTTGCCTTAAAAAACGAGATCATAAAACAGGACAGCAGCTTTTCCAGACAATACTGCGAGAGTCTTGTAGAGTCGGTATACAGTGAATGATGAAGAGAGGAGACTCTCTTCATTTTTTTTAAACAATATGCTACAATATCTATTTAGCGTATAGTACCAAAAAAAGGAGAAGTGTTATGGCAGATCAGAAGATAATGCTGGGCAACGAGGCGATAGCAAGAGGCGCATATGAAGCTGGCGTGAAGGTATCGGCTGCATATCCCGGCACACCCAGTACAGAGATCAGTGAGAATCTCGTACAGTATAAGGAGATATATTGTGAGTGGTCACCGAATGAGAAGGTGGCAGTTGAAGTTGCAAGCGGAGCATCTCTTGCAGGCGTAAGGAGCATGGCATGCATGAAGCATGTAGGCCTTAATGTGGCAAGCGATCCGCTCTATACAATGAGCTATATAGGTGTATCCGGAGGTATGGTAATAGTTGTTGCCGATGATCCCGGAATGTACAGCTCTCAGAATGAGCAGGATACACGTATGATAGGACGTGCGAGCATGGTACCTGTCCTTGAGCCTTCCGATTCTCAGGAAGCAAAGGAATTCATGAAGTATGCATTTGACCTGTCAGAAAAGTATGATACTCCTGTGATACTCAGAACGACAACACGTCTCGCACACAGCCAGGGCCTTGTTACCCTCGAGGACAGATGCGAGCCCAATGATATAGAGTATGTAAAGAATGTTCAGAAGAACGTTATGATGCCCGCGATGGCAATAAAGCGTCATATCCATGTTGAGAAGAGATTAAACGATATGGCAAGAGACGGAGCAGATATGCCGATCAATAAGATCGAGATGGGTGATACGAAGCTTGGCTTTATAACAACAGGTATCGAGTATCAGTATGTAAGAGAAGTATTTCCCAATGCCAGCGTACTTAAGCTCGGACTCGTAAATCCTCTTCCGAAGTCACTCATTGAAGAGTTTGCTTCAAAGGTTGACAGACTCATTGTTTTTGAAGAGCTTGAGCCCGTTATCGAAGAACAGGTAAAGAGCTGGGGAATAACTTGTGAAGGAAAGGATCTGTTCACACGCCAGGGTGAGTATTCCGCAAATATGTTACGAGAAAAACTCCTTGGCATGGATCTTGATCTTGATGAAAAGAAGGAAGTGCCCGCACGTCCTCCGATCCTGTGTCCGGGATGCCCTCACAGAAGCGTATACTCAGTGCTCAATAAGCTTAAGATCCACGGCGCAGGTGATATCGGTTGCTACACTCTAGGTACACTAGCACCCTTAAGCGTAGTTGATACATGTATCTGCATGGGATCTAGCATCTCGAGCCTTCACGGAATGGAAAAGGCAAAGGGCAAGGACTATGTGAAGAACTGGGTTGCCGTTATCGGTGATTCTACATTCCTTCATACAGGTGTCAATTCACTTATGAACATGGTATACAATCAGGCAACAGGTACAGTGATAATCCTTGATAACTCAATAACAGGCATGACAGGTCATCAGGATCATGCGGCTACGGGAAAGACACTTCAGGGTGATCCTACATATGCCGTTAATCTTACAGAACTTTGCAAGAGCCTCGGTGTAAATCATGTATATGAAGTAAATGCTTTTGATCTTGCTGCCCTTGAAGAGACGATAAAGAGAGAGGTTGCAAGAGACGAGGTTTCGGTTATCATAACCAAGTCACCATGCGTACTCTTAAAGAGCAATGTATTCCCCGATAAATGTGTACCGATCCCTGAAAAGTGCAAGAAGTGCGGAGCCTGCTTAAAGCCCGGATGTCCTGCACTCACAAGAAACGAGGACGGCACGATTAGCATAGATGAGACAATGTGCAACGCCTGCGGACTGTGCATGCAGCTTTGCAAGTTCGGCGCTATAGCAAAGGAGGCAAAATAATGGCAACGACAAATATAATGATAGTCGGAGTCGGCGGTCAGGGAACCCTCCTTACCAGCCGAATCCTTGGAAAGATGGCAACAAATGCAGGATATGACGTTAAGCTTTCGGAAGTTCATGGCATGGCACAGCGCGGAGGAAGCGTTGTAACATATGTAAGATACGGTGAAAAGGTAGCAGAGCCTATAGTTGAAGAAGGTCAGGTAGATGTCCTTATCGCATTTGAAAAGCTTGAAGCTATGCGTTATCTTCACTTTGTCAAAAAGGACGGAGTCATCATCGTAAACGATCTTAGGATGGATCCCATTACCGTAGTAACGGGTCAGGCTACATATCCCGAAGGTATAATCGATACGTTAAAGGCAGCAAGAAAGACTCTTGTTGTTGATGCTACAAAAAAGAGCAAGGAGATAGGTTCTCCGAGATCGTTCAATGTAATAGTCCTTGGTGCTGCTGCAAAGCATATGTCATTTGCAAAGGATGAGTGGATCAAGGTAATAGAGACTACCGTTCCTCCAAAAACAGTAGCAAAGAACATCGAAGCATTTGAAGTCGGATATGCCATAGGATAGAAAAGATGAGTTTAAGCAATAGAATCAAGCGATATGCAAAAGAGAACTTTACAGAGACTCTTCATACCACTTTAAACCCGGAAGGACCGGGTGTTGTAAGGATACATATGATACCTCCTCTGTGCGACGGAGATGATGTTGAAGCCAGCATCGTTATAATAAACGGACAGGATGTCATTCCCGTCAATGTCGCATGGTCCATCATACTCTGTGAGTTCATAAAGGAAGTAAATAAATATGCCGGCAGGGAAGTTACCGATGACGAAGTCTCGCTTATGGTCGACAATACCTGCAAGGCGGTTAAGAAGATATATCCCTTTGTGAGCAAAAAGCTGATAAAGAGTGATCTTTACGAGATGATGAATTCATTCAAACAGGTCGCATACGGAGAAAAGAGCGATGTTCCGATAGACTATATCAGCCTTGGTGAATATGCTCTTTACATGAGAGCGCCTCACAGGATGGATCTTCTGGTAAGCTCCATGACAAAGGGCGGCAGATGGCACTGCAATCAGCAGTGTGTTCACTGCTATGCTGCAGGTCAGCATATGGCTGAAGAAGACGAGATAGCGACCGAGGACTGGAAGAAGATAATCGACAAGTGCAGGGCAGCAGGCATTCCTCAGGTTACATTTACGGGTGGCGAGCCTACAATGAGAGATGATCTTATCGAACTGATAGATTATTCAAGATGGTTCATCACCCGTCTAAATACAAACGGGATAAAACTGTCAAAAGAGTATTGCGAAAAACTTAAAGAAGCATCTCTTGACAGCATGCAGATCACATTCTATTCGTGTGATGAAGATATCCATAACAGGCTTGTCGGTGCAGACAGATACAAGGATACCGTTGCAGGAATTGAGAATGCACTTTCTGTTGGATTAAACATCAGTATCAATACACCTCTTTGCACGCTTAACAGGGACTATGTAAAGACTCTGGAGTTTTTACATGAAAAGGGTGTACTGTATGTGACATGTTCGGGACTCATTACAACAGGAAATGCTGCACTAAGTGATTCAGAAAAGCTTCAGCTTTCTAAGGAAGAGATAAAAACGATCCTTAAGGATGCTGTAGACTACTGCTATAAAAACGGAATGGAGATAAGCTTCACATCTCCCGGATGGGTTGAGAGTGAGTTTTGTGAAGAGCTGGGCATTCAGACACCAAGCTGCGGCGCTTGTCTTAGCAACATGGCAGTTACTCCAATGGGAAATCTGGTTCCGTGTCAGAGCTGGCTTTCAGATGCCGCTATCGGAAACATGCTCACCGATGAGTGGGAAAAGATGTGGAACTCGGACAGATGCAGAGAAAGAAGAGATTATTCCGCAAAGACTCTCGGACAGTGTCCGCTAAGAAAGCCTGTAGATAGTGACAGTACCCCCGATAAGGAGGTGGAACATGCGTAAGAGATTAGCAGTCATATTTGCTTCAGTGATAGTATTGCTTCTTGCGTTCTTTTCTTTAAGCAGTAAATCATACGCATACGGACCGACAGATGAGATACTAAACTATACGATAACCGTTGACGTCAATGATGACGCGACGCTTGATATGAATTATCACATAGAATGGAAGGTGCTGCAGTCGGGAGGAGATCTCGGACCTGTCACTTGGGTTGAGATAGGAATTCCCAACGATCACTGTGAAAATCTCACTGCCCAGTCCGATAACATCGAAAAGATAGCACTGAGCAGAAAAGGCGGAGACGTTTTAGCAAAGATCACTTTTGACAAGGCATATTATGAAGGGGAAGTCATAAGCTTTGATTATTCTCTTACACAGGACTACATGTATGAGATAAACAAGCTGACTGACGGAGAGACTGTATATACGTTCACACCCGGCTGGTTTGATGAGATAGATGTTGATGAGCTCATCATCAAATGGAATGCCGACAAGGTTAAGGAGTTTTCTCCTTCGGCTGAAAAGAACGCTTCATATATTGTATGGAAGTCTGCATTAAAAAAGCGTGATAAGTATACTGTGAGCATTACATATCCAAACGATGCCTACGGCTTTGATATGAGCAAGACTTACGTACAAGAGGAGGATAAGACAAGCCCGGGTGATGTGATCTTGATTATCATAGGTATCATAGTCTTTATGATCCCCATGAGTCTTCCTTTCATTGTGATAGCTGTCGTGATCAAAGAAGCATATGACAATGCAAGAGGATTTACATACGGAAAGAAAGTCATAACCAGAGAGAAGATAACCTACTATGATTCATGTCCTCATTGCGGAGCTCCCAGAAAAGATCAGAAGGAAGCCTGTGAATTCTGCGGCGCCAGCATGATAAAGAACAAGGAAGTCATAAAGGAGAGCGAAGCTCAAAAGGACAAGGATATAAAGAAATTAAAGAGTACGGGTCTGTATCATTACGGAACAAGCCCGAATGTATATATCAGAGTCAATACTACAAGACCAAAGGTTCCGGTAACAAGACCAAGTTCAAGCTCAGGCTCCTCAAGAAGCAGAGGCGGCGGTCACAGCTGTGCTCACAGTTCATGTGCATGCGCATGTGCATGTGCCTGCGCGTGTGCCGGCGGCGGAAGAGCCGGATGCAGCGTAAAGGATTTCTATAACACGAACCTTAAGCTAAGATCGCTTGAACTTAAGAACAAAGCTAAATGAGAGATTTAAGAACGATCATAAAAAAAGCAACAGCATACATGCTCTTAACATGTATGCTGTTTGTCAATTCAATAATGTGTGCCTGCGGCGATGCTGAACCTAAAAAGCACGTTGTGATAACGACAGGCTTTGGCGAGGATGAGGTCTTTAAGATCGGAGATGCTAAATGTACGCTTCCCGAAGTCATGCTCTATATCACAAATCTTCAAAAGCAGTATGAGAAGGTATACGGTGATGAGATATGGAATACCCGCATCGACGGAGTGAGTTTGGAGGATAACGTAAAGGAGATCGCTCTTGCCAGGATATCACAGGTAAAGGCAGTGAGCCTTATGGCAAGGGAGCGAGGTATCGAGCTGTCAGAGGATGAAAAAAAGGCAGTCGATAAAGTCACCGATATCTATTATTCGTCTCTTGAAAAGAACGAGATAGATGCTATGGGCATAAAGAGGGATACCGTGCATGATCTTTATGAGGAGTATGCGATCTCTCAGAAGCTTTATGAGAGCATCATCAAGGATGTCAATCCCGAGATCAGCGATGACGAGGCGCGTACGATAACTGTCCAGCACATACTGATAAAGACCTACAGCTATGATGATGACGGAGCCAGGGTAAGCTATGACAGTGCTCACAAAAACAGTGCAAAGCAATTGGCTCAGTCCATAAGAGAAAGACTCATTGACGGAGAGGAGTTTGAATCTCTTGCCGAGGAATACTCCGATGCGGATGAGATCACCATATCGTTTGGCAAGGGCGAGATGGATACCGCATTTGAAGTTGCAGCCTTTGAACTCTCGAGCGGAGAGATAAGCGATGTGGTTGAGACAGACTATGGTTATCACATCATCAAATGTATATCTACCTTTAACAGAGAGGTAACGGATACAAACAAGCTTAAGATAGTGGAGCAAAGAAAGCAGGAAGCCTTCAACGGAGAATATGAGAGCTTTGCTGCAAGCCTTACAAAAAAGATGAATGACAGGCTGTGGGAAAACGTAAGGTTCATACCTGATATAAACCCCGAAGGCGAGGATTTCTTCAAGGTATTTGAGGAGAATTACTAGAGTTTATAAAAATTTTATAATCGCAAAAACCCAGTAAAAACAAGGGTTTGGAGCACATGATTAGCACTCACGACCAATGAGTGCTAATTTTGTCTTGATTTTACCAAAAAGGGAGACTAAACTAATACTTGGTCAAAAAAATATATTTGAAAGGACAGTGATAAACATGGCAGAGAAACACGGCAGTTTGTCTATCAACAGCGAAAATATTTTTCCTATAATCAAGAAATGGTTATACAGCGATCATGACATTTTCTACAGAGAGCTCATATCCAACGGATGCGATGCCATCACAAAGTTAAAAAAGCTCGACATGATGGGTGAATATACATTGCCCGACGGATACAAGGCAAGGATAGATGTCATTGTAGATCCTGCAGCAAAGACCATCAAGGTTATAGATAACGGTATCGGTATGACTATGGATGAGGTTGAGGAATACATCAACCAGATCGCATTTTCCGGTGCAACCGATTTCATAGAGAAGTACAAGGACAAGGCAGGAGACGATCAGATAATAGGTCACTTCGGACTAGGATTCTATTCCGCTTTCATGGTAGCCGATGAAGTTCACATCGATACTCTTTCATATAAGAAGGATGCAAAGCCTGTTCACTGGGAGTGCGACGGCGGAACAGAGTTTTCTATGGACGAGGGCGACAGGACTCAGGTCGGAACTGAGATCACACTCTTTTTGAATGAAGACGTGCTCAAATTCTGCAACGAATATGAAGCAAGAGAAGTAATAAAGAAATACTGTTCATTCATGCCGACAGAGATATATCTCTCAAAGGCAGGAGATGACAGCACACAGACTATCAACAAGGACGAACAGCTTGACAGTGACGAGATAGTTGAAACGATCGCTCCCGAAAAGGACGGCGATCCGATAAAGCTTAAGATAAAGAAGCGTCCGGAACTGTTAAACGATACCAATCCTTTATGGACAAGACATCCCAATGACTGCAAGAAAGAGGATTACATAGACTTTTACAGAAAGGTCTTTGCAGATTACAAGGAGCCTTTATTCTGGATACATTTAAATATGGATTATCCTTTCAACTTAAAGGGTATCCTCTACTTCCCCAAGATCAACATGGAGTATGAGTCTATCGAGGGAACGATAAAG
>CADAPR010000062.1 GCA_902789785.1 uncultured Lachnospiraceae bacterium | reverse complement strand
AAATCTAAAAAGAGGTAAGTAACATAGTTACTTACCTCCGCGATCTCATCAACTTATTTCTTGTTAACTAAATCCTTTAAAGCCTTACCAGCCTTAAACTTAGGAGCCTTAGAAGCTTTGATCTTCATCTCCTTACCAGTCTGAGGATTTCTTCCTGTTCTAGCTGCTCTTGTGCTTGTCTCGAATGTACCGAAGCCAACCAACTGAACCTTTCCACCCTTCTTGAGTTCCTTAGAAACAGTATCTGTGAATGCCTTCAATGCTGCTTCAGCGTCCTTCTTAGAAATGCCGGCCTGCTCAGCCATAGCTGCAACTAATTCTGTTTTGTTCATTCTAACTCTCCTCCATTTTGAATATGAGATTATTTAGGCGCTTAAAACGTCTATAAAGAGACTACTATTTTTTGGATGTTTTGTCAATGAATTTAACGTAATTTCCTTGAATTTTAGGCATTTTTATTCGATTTTTTCAAGCGTCGCAAACGAAAATGTTTCATTTCTCAAAACACCGTCCAAAGCTATGGTATAACTGCGTGTAACATAGCCGTCTTTTCGCAGTGTTATTACGTGTGTTCCCTCGCTTTTTGCAAAGCTTGCCGGTACTATTCCGATATAGCTTCCATCGACATAGACCTCTGTCTGTTCAGGAGCTTCTATCGTTACACGATAATCAGATGTCCTGTTTACTACTGCCGCCTGTGTTACCACAGTTGTTACCACGGGAGAAGGTGAAGCATTAGGTGTTTCCTTTGCTGAATAATCCTTCTTTTTATCCAGTGTTATCTCGAGAGTCGCGCTTTCCTGTCCCACTTTTATATACTGAGTAAGTGATTCATATCCTTCTTTTCTTACTATCAGCTGATGGATTCCGTATTCAAGGCTTAAGGGCTTTGATATATCTGCCTCTTTTCCGTCAACAAAAAGTTCAGCATCTAAAGGATCAGTCACGAGGATGAGCGTGCCGTACATGGTGCTGTCAACGGTGACCATATCGCTCACATCAAGGACTGTTTCCTTGTTGCTCTCTATCACTACATTCCTTATTCCTTCATACTCGCCGTTTTTTAACTTTATGTCATACTTGCCGACTGGTACGGCAAGAAGCATGTCATCGTTTACTGTCTTTATGATCTTGCCTACTTCTATCCATCCTCCCTCAAAGTAATCCTGTCCTTTGAGTCTTAGATAGCCATGCCCCTGTTCGATCGTAATACTGTATATGTTTCTGTCTTTTCCTATCACTTTCAGCCTGTCACAGCTGTTGATATCCATAAGCTGGGCTTTGGTCTGTCCGGCAAATATCATAAGATCATCCTTAAACCGGTAGTCGGCGCCGTCGATTAACATGCGTCCGTTTAGAGAATCTATCTCAAAATCACTCACATCGTCATATACCCATATATCTGCGGACCGAGTCATGCTGTTTAAGAGTTTTTTGCTCTTTAAAAATGTCACATCGACAACATCTCCAGCAGATATCTGATCGATGACTGTGAGCGAGCCGTATTTGTCATATATCTTGGAAGTGCCGTCATAGGAAAGCGTATAATTTTTCCCGACCGTCCTGTTATAGAGCGTACAGGTATTTTTTTCCTTGTCTATCGATACGACCAGCGCTTCTGTATCTGCACTGTCATACGTCCCGGCCTTTGGCATGACAAATCCCTCTACCGATGTCTTATCGCCAGAAGTTTCGTTTATTTTAGGATCATTACCCGCGCATCCTGAAACAAACAAGCTTATGCTTACTATGACGAGAGATGCGATGATGCTTCTTATATTAAGTTGTCTTAACAGGCTATAATATCTCATCAAGAAGCTCCGTAAGTTTCTCTTTTGTATTAAGCGCAGGATCATCCATGACCTTTTCAAGAAGCCTGTTTAAAATGCTTCCTATCTCAGGGCCCTGGTTTACTCCCATGTCTATAAGATCTTTTCCGTTGATCGCAAGATCAGATGTTTTAACGCAGTCTCCGTCCTTTATTATCTGCTCATACAAGGCTTTAAGCTCATCTATCTCTCTTTGCTTCTCTTTCCTTTTATAATCGCTCTGAGCCTCCATATCGGCCTGCTTTACTTTTAACAGATCAGCAAAGTCATCGCTTCCGAGCCTGTTCATCATCCTTCTGACATATTTAGGCCTAAGCTCTATCTTGACATCATGATAAGCCACAAGCTTCTTAACTTTTGATATGGTCGCATTGTCAAACTTTAACCTGTGAGCTATATCAACAGCCATCTGAGCCGAAAGCTGGACATGACCGCGAAAATGATCTATGCCGTCTTCATCCGTAGTCCTTGTATCTTTCTTTCCAAGGTCATGAAAAAGCATGGCATAGCGAAGAGCCCTGTCTGGCTCGATCGCCTCAACAGACTTTATGATATGCTCGCCTACGCTGTAGCAGTGGTGAGGATTATTCTGCTCAAGGTTCATAACCTCAGACAGTTCAGGCAGGATGATATCGCATATCCCTGTCTCATACATGATCCTGATATGACCGGGATTAGGTGATACTATAAGCTTGGTCAGTTCCGTATTGATCCTCTCCGCACTGATGTTTCTCAGATTAGGAGAAAGCTCTTTTATAGCACTTAGAGTATTTTTTTCTATGGCATATCCAAGCTGGGCACTGAATCTAACGGCTCTCATTATCCTGAGCGCATCTTCATTAAACCTCTCCCTTGGATCACCGACGCATCTGATGATCCCCGCATTCAGATCGCCTATACCGTCAAACTCATCGATCAGACCTTCGGTGTCATTGTATGCCATCGCGTTGATAGTAAAATCCCTGCGCTTAAGATCCTCTATAAGATCTGCAGTAAACTCTACTTTCTTTGGATGCCTGTTATCCTCATATTCGCCGTCTATCCGGTAAGTAGTGACCTCATAGGTATCATTACCGCAAAGCACGGTCACCGTCCCGTGCTGTATACCGGTATCGACAGTCCTTTTAAACAGTTCCTTTATCTGAAGCGGCTTGGCATTTGTCGTGATGTCCCAGTCATCGGGCTGTCTGTTTAAGAGGCTGTCCCTGACACATCCGCCGACAACATATCCTTCATATCCTGCATCCTTTAATGCAGCAAGTATCTGTTTTACATTATCCGGTAGATCTATTTTTTGCATTAGCTGTTTCTTCTTTCAAAAAGAGAGTCCCCGATAGGAACTCTCTTAATAGTCTGATTGAATTCTTATCCGTCTGTATCTATTTTACTAGACGAACTGTTTCTCTTGCAATAGCAAGCTCCTCGTTGGTCGGCACGACCATGACTGCGACCTTGTCGGAAGGCTTTGATAAGATCACCTCTTCACCCCTGATCGCATTCTTTTCGGGATCTATGCTCGTTCCAAGCCAAGTCACGTAATCACATATCGCAGCTCTCATCTGGCAGTTGTTCTCACCGATGCCTGCCGTAAAGGCGATAACATCCACGCCCTTCATAGCCATGGCGTAAGCACCGATATACTTAGCTACCCTGTACGCATATGTATCAAGAGCATCGATAGCTTTCTGGTCATTGCTCTCAGCAGCAGAGGCAAGATCTCTGAAATCGCTTGAGATGCCGCCGGAAAGACCTAGTACTCCGGATTTCTTGTTGCAGACGTTTATCATATCGTCGGCTGAGATATTTTCCTTGTCAGCGATAAAGCTTATGATCGCGGGATCGATATCACCTGATCGCGTACCCATTATAAGTCCTTCAAGGGGAGTAAGTCCCATTGAAGTATCTATTGACTTGCCGTGGTCAACAGCAGTTACAGATGCACCGTTTCCAAGGTGGCATACGATGATCTTGAGATCTTCTCTCTTTTTGTTTAACATCTGAGCCGCTCTATTTGAAACAAAATCATGGCTCGTTCCATGGAAGCCGTATCTTCTTACCTTATACTTCTCATAATACTCATACGGCAGTCCGTACAAAAATGCCTTCTTGGGCATTGTCTGATGGAATGCAGTATCAAACACTGCTACCATAGGCACGTTTGGCATGAGTTTTTTGCATGCATTTATGCCGATAAGGTTTGCCGGATTATGCAAAGGTGCAAGATCGTTGCATTCCTCTATAGCCTTTATCACCTCATCGTTTATCACTACCGATGTATTGAATCTCTCGCCGCCGTGAACTATACGATGTCCTACGGCATCGATCTCATCAAGAGAACCTACAACTCCGACGTCAGGATCTGTCAGCTTTTCTATAACATATTTTACGGCAGCGGTATGATCTGGCATATCCACTTTGGTAGTTACCTTGTCTTTTCCTGCCGGCTGATGAGTTATGGCGCTGCCTTCGATGCCTATGCGCTCGCACAGTCCCTTGGCTAAAACCTCTTCCGTATCTGAAGAGATCAGCTGATATTTAAGCGATGAACTTCCGCAGTTTATTACCAATACATTCATTATGATACCTTCTTTCTAATATCTTAATAAGCTCTGCCCCAGTATACCATCTTCTTGGCGGGCTTATTGCAGTAAACACATTTATCTGAAAGACACTTCTGCTCGAAAGGCATGCATCTGCTCGTAACGGCCATATCTTCCTTGATCTTTTCTTCACATTCCGTCTCGCCGCACCACATAGCCTTTACGAATCCTGATCTTTCAGCAAATATTTTTTCGAATTCTTCCTTTGTGGTAGCTTCGTATGTATGCTCCTCAAGATGCTTCTTTGCTCTGTCATACATATCCTGCTGGATCTGGGGAAGAAGCTTGGCGATCTTATCGGAAAGCTCGTCTATGGCAACTTCTATCTTCTCGCCGTTGTCTCTTCTGCAGATTAAGCACTTTCCGTTCTCTATATCTCTCGGACCTATCTCAACTCTTACAGGGATACCGCGCATCTCCTGCTCGCTGAACTTGAATCCCGGTGTCTTGTCACTGTCATCTACCTTGGTCCTGAATCCTGCTCTTTTAAGAGTTTCTTTTAATTCATAAGCCTTGTCAAGTACGCCTTCCTTCTTCTGCTGGATAGGGATCACCATGACCTGAGTAGGTGCGATAGCAGGAGGAAGTACAAGTCCTGAATCGTCGCCATGTACCATTATGATGGCACCGATGATACGCGTAGACATGCCCCAAGATGTCTGATGCACATACTGCAGCTTGTTCTCTTTGTCCGTATACTGTATGCCGAATGCTTCGGCAAATCCCGTTCCGAAGTTATGGCTTGTTCCTGACTGAAGAGCTTTTCCGTCATGCATCAGTGCCTCTATAGTATAGGTAGCGACCGCACCGGCAAATTTCTCCTTGTCGGTCTTGCGTCCCTTTACAACAGGTATTGAAAGGACCTCCTTGCAGAAATCAGCATATACGTCTAACATCTGTTCCGTACGTTCTACGGCCTCTTCTTCAGTAGCGTGTGCTGTATGGCCTTCCTGCCACAAAAACTCTCTTGAACGCAGGAAAGGTCTTGTCTCCTTCTCCCAGCGAACTACAGAGCACCACTGATTGTATACCTTCGGAAGGTCTCTGTAAGACTGTATGTCGCCTTTATAGAAGTCGCAGAAAAGAGTCTCAGATGTAGGTCTTACGCACATCCTCTCCTGGAGCTGATTAAGTCCGCCGTGTGTCACCCATGCTACCTCGGGTGCAAATCCCTCTACATGATCCTTTTCCTTCTGAAGAAGACTCTCCGGAATGAACATGGGCATATATACGTTTTCTACTCCGGTTTCCTTAAATCTTCTGTCGAGTTCCTTCTGGATGTTTTCCCAGATGGCATAACCGGCAGGCTTGATGACCATGCATCCCTTTACATTCGAATAATCAATGAGTTCTGCCTTCTTTACAACATCCGTATACCACTGGGCAAAATCCTCATTCATCGATGTTATCGCTTCTACTAATTTCTTTTCTGCCATATCGGCCTCCTTATATAAACCTCAAAGGTGTCTTTTTCGTTAATTTGCGCTCAGGAGATATTATAGCAATACTGAAAAAAACCTGCAAGTAAACAAAAACGGGACTTAGAGCATTTGCTGAAAGTCCCGCATCCTAAATTTGTTATATCCTGTCTTAGAACTCACTGATCTTCTCAAATACAGAGTCAAGATTTGCAGAGAACATTGAAGCTGTATCGTTGAGTCCGTTGAATGTTATAGTGTAGGCTTCCTCACCCATTTCCTCTGTAACAGATACCTTGTAAGTAAGTGCCTCCCATGTTGAAACATCCAAAAGAGTGTATGTTCCGTCACCGTTGTCAGTAACATCACCGATCAGCATTATCGCATGAGGATCTTTTTCTGCGCTGTTTTCCTTCATGCAAAGTATCGCTCTTGTCTCATCCTCGTTTACAACATAATATACCAGTTTATCTGTATCAGTCGTTCCTGCATATGCCTTTGTAAGAGTCTTTGCTATCTCGTCATACTTGTCATTTCCTGAAAAAGCAGAAGAGTCAGCATACATCTTTACATCCTCAACAGCATTGTCAGCTGATGTATCAGCAGCTTCTCCGCATCCTGTGAGCATAGCCATAGTCATAACGCCTGCAACCAAGGTCATAATAATCTTCTTCATCATCATTCTCTCCTTCATGATCATTTTTCTACTCGTTTTCTCTTTACAAGCCGTATTATGAGGCATAAAAAAAGATTATACAAGTCGCCTTTTTGACAAATTGTATAATCTAAAGCCGTTATATTTGTGCAATTTAAACAAATAATCACGTGCAGGTGCACGAAACTCTTCTTCCATCCTGCGGGTCATTGAATATCAGCCTGTATGCCGTAAGTCTTACAGAACCGATATGCTGTGAATCACTGTATTTTATCGATCTTTCATTTCCGTATTTTCTGTCACCGAGAAGAGGACATCCTGCGTTTGATAGCTGCAGCCTTATCTGATGATGTCTTCCGGTCAAAAGATGTATATCAAGCTCATCAGTATCCGTATCTCTGTATAAAACTTTATATTCAAGTCTGGCTTCTTTTGCCTGTTTTTCTATTCTATCCGCGATCCTGCTTGAGTTTGTCCTTGCATCCTTTATAAGATAGTCAGTAAGCTCTCCGCTCATTTTAGGCATATGTCCGTAAACCGTGGCTTTGTAGTATTTTTCTATTGCCTTGTCACTTAACTGTCTGCTTAAGTCTGCTGCCGCAGCTTTGTTCTTTGCCATAAGCACCAGACCGCTCACTGGCTGATCGAGCCTGTTGATGACAGCAACGTACGGATTCTTTACATTGTTTTGTTCTGAAAGGTAGTTTTTTACCTCGCTTAAAACATCCTTCTGTCCGATCTGCGAAGTCTGAGTCGCAATACCAGCCGGCTTGTTTATCACTATATAGCTGTTAGTCTCTTTTACGATATCCATTTGCTCTTTTCGATCATTTCGCATTTCCTGCTCATGACCATATCTATGAAATCCTTTATGTCAGTAAGCCTTCTTTCAAACGCAACACCGCACATTATAGGTTCGCTGCAATGAATGTCCGATCCGCTGGTGGTAGGGAAATCATGCTTTAAGGCGTACTCCCTTGCCCGCTCATTGAAAACATCTTTCCCGTCGATCAGTCTGTTGGATCCGTTAAAGACCTCAATTCCGTCTACATCATCGGGAAAAAGCCTGACCTGAGGGATATAGGATTCCTCCCTGTAAGGATGTGCCTGAAAGACTATGCCTCCCGCTTCATGAACGATCTTGTACTGCTCCTTTATAGTCGCATCCTTTATCTCGGGATGCTTTATAAGCCATTCTTCATCAAGCCCGTATACCAGAAACTCCGTACCTTTATATCCGGATTCCCAGCCGAAGAATACATCAAGATCTATCTCCTTGCCTATTGCTAAGGCATCTCTGTATCCGGCGCAGTATGCATGTACCCAGTCCTGCCAAGGAAGGGATCTGTCTACTGCCGTGTTTCCGTATACAAAGTGATCTGTCACTATGATACCGGTATATCCCGCCTTTTTGTGGGCGATGGCCATTTCCCGCCCGGTATTTTTTGCACAGGCGCTTGCCTGACTGGTATGCAGATGAGTCTCGTATACAAATTTATCTGTCTCAAAACCCATGACATTTACCTACGGCTTCATATCCTTGAGAGTCTTGATGAGCTCAATATCGGACTGCTGTACTTTCATATTTGCCGTTATGGCATCCTCTCCCGGTCTGGTGACCGTGATCTCGATCACTGTCCCCAAAGGAAGTCCTCCTTTTATGACAAGTTCTATAAAACTTGCAAATTTGGGATGATTCTCCTTGAATGTAGTGATGGCAGAAACAAACTGCACCATCGCCTGTGGATTCATCATATGTATCTACTCCTCTTTGTTTATTCCCCTAAGATCTTTGCCGCATATGAACATGTGGCATCTATAGCATTGTCTGATCGTTCAGCTTCCTGGATGAGTTTATATACCAGTCTCTTTGCGATGCCTTTTCCAGTATATCTCTCATCTACCTCAGTGTGATATATGACCCATCCGTTCTCATTTTCTTCATAATCACACTCGCCGATGATCTTATCAGAGTAAAAAGCTATGCTCCTTGAGTTTTCCTTGTCATACTCTATGGTGACTTCATGATTATATATGCAGGTAAGCGCTCCCGAAGGGCATCTTGACACTGCCTGCCATACCTTTTTTGCAGTAGGCGCCTTGGAAATATCGATCCAGGGTTTTCTCATTATATTGAAAGCCTCGGGACATCCGTTTACGCATTCCTTGGCATGTCTGCATTTATCCGAATCCCAGAAGACAGATATGTCTCCATTCTCGTAAAGTCTGTGCATTGCCTCTCCTTATTTTCTGTCTTCGATTATCCTTCTTGTGAATTCATAGACCCTTTTAACAGAGCTTATGCTCATGCTCTCACGATATGTATGTATCTCCTTAAGGTCGGGACCATAGGAAACACAGTCAAGATCAGCAATCTTTCCGGCAAAAAGCCCGCATTCAACTCCGGCATGAACAGCTTCTATGACAGGCTCTGTCTTATACTGCTCTTTATATATCCTTGTCATCTTTTCTCTTAAGGGCGAATCCTTCTTATACTTCCATCCGGGATAATCTCCGGATAAGATTAGCTTTCCGCCTGCTTTTTCGCAGGCATTTTCAAGGATGTCGATAAGCTGCTTCTTTTCATCATCGACACTGCTGCGAACGCAGTATGACATTTCAATACAGTCCTTGCTTGTAGAAAGTATACCCATATTTAAGGAAGTCTGTACCAGTCCCTCAATATCCTCACTATTCTTAATTACACCTTCGGGCAAAGAAAAGAGCAGATCTATGATCTTTTGAGAATCTGCAGGTAAAATAGAAACATCGCTCTTTGCAAGATTAACATCAAGCTTTAAGTTTGGATCTGTCTCATTATATCTGTCAGCTAAAGGATTGGCTATTGACCTGACGGCTTTTGCTACACTGTCAAGATCTTTGTCGCAGGTAAAGACAGCCGTCGTTGCTACAGGGATCGCATTATCCTTAAGTCCTCCGTTTACAGATACAAGTCTGATCGGTATCGTTTCACTAAGTTTCTTAAGGATCTGAGCCATCATCTTGTTTGAACTGGCTCTTCCTTTATGTATCTCTATTCCGGAATGACCGCCGGTAAGACCATACAGCTCAAGACTGTATGCATTTGACTTATCCTCCGTAAGTAAAAAAGGGATCTGAGCCGTTGCGACTACACCTCCTGCACAGCTGACGGTAAATATTCCTTCTGCTTCGGAATCGATATTTAACATCGTATGCCCTTTAAGACAGGATACATCGATAGCTGCTGCTCCAAGCATTCCGATCTCCTCGTCCACAGTAAACACCGCTTCAAGTCTCGGATGTGAAAGTCTCTCATCCTCAAAAAGAGCCATGATCATGGCTATCGCAATACCGTCATCTCCACCGAGAGTAGTGCCTTTTGCCTTAAGGAAGTCACCGTCGATAAAAAGATCAAGACCTTCTATGGACATATCCTTATCAATGCCATCTGCCTTCTCGCAGACCATATCCAGATGTCCCTGCAGTATTATGGGGTCATCGTCCTCTCTTCCTTTTGACGCCTCCAACGCAATGATCGCTTATCTGTTTTGTGTTCCTTGATCCGTGCGGTATCTTTGAAAGGCATGAAAAATAGTAGAATACTCTGTCTTTGATCAGTTCCTCAAGATCCATCTTTTTCCTCTTATCTTACACAGTTTCTTCCTTCGGATTTAGCCTGATACATAGCCTTGTCCATACGGTCAAAGGCTTTCTGGAAGTCATCTTTCTTTGTTATCTCAGCAACACCTGCGCAGCATGTAACATGTCCTACGACCTTGTAGTCCTCTTTTGATACTTTGATCCTTATCTCTTCGGCATATTCAAAAGCCTTTTTGATATCGGCATCGTAGCATACGGCAACAAATTCCTCGCCGCCCCATCTTCCTATGACTGCATTGGCGGTTTTGAAGTAATCATTGAGCATGAACGCGAAATGCTTAAGTGTCATATCACCGACAGCATGACCGTACTTGTCATTAACGTTCTTGAAGAAGTCAATGTCAAACATGATTATCGATACTTTTCTGTCCGTACGGGATACTATCTCTATAGCATTATAAAGCTCGGTCTCTATTCTTCCGTGATTGAATACGTCTGTCAGAGCATCCTTTGATGCCAGTTCCTCGTATTTTTTGAGCGTAGACATCAGCTGTACGGAATTCTCATGAATATCCTGCACCATGAATACGTATCTGAAATCTTCTTCGCTGTTGTTAGTTTCTGCACGTGAGAATATGAGCTTTACCCAGATATACTTTCCTTCGAGATTCTGCATGAGGCAGTCAAACGAAGCCGTACGTCCCGGCATTATATTCTTCTTAAGATACTCAGGATCCGTCCTTTCCATGAACAGTTCCTGATCATCGGGCCATATCATGTTAACGATCATGTGTCTCCACTCGGAATACTTGATCGCGGCATGAACTGTCTCATCTGATATCTCTGTTATTGAGATGCTGCTCGTTGAATCCTTGAACAGATCAACATACATTGAAAAAAGATAGGTGTTCTGGATCGTAGTTACCTTTTCGTTTGTAAGGAAATCCTTCATGTACTCACTGTTGTCCAGTTCATCGAGCAAAAGAAGATAATTGTTCTCATCGATCGGATATATAGTCATCTGAACTGCATGAGGTACATCATTTTCAACGAGTTTCAGCCTTCTTGAGTACTTGCCGCTGTATTTTCCGAAAGTCGGAATAAATACCTGATAATCCTCGCTGATCTTGTCCATAGAATCGCCCAGATGAAACCAGAGCTTTTCTATCAGTTCCTGATATACTCCGCTGTCCCCTATAAAGTCAACAAACATTCCCCTTTTTGAAAGCACCTTGAATCTGTCCGCATTTGAATCAACGATAAGCAATGCGTCTACGCTTTCCTTTAAAAATTCAATCGCTTCGTTTAATGTGTAATTCTCGATTTTTTCCATAAGGATGCTCCTGTTTTTTAGAGGCATGACTGACGGTCATGCCTCGCTTTAATAATCAATCCGCTGTTTTTTCAGCCGTATCTCTGGTAGAATACCTGATCACATACATCACACCTACCATTATTATTATACCTACAGGAAGGGCTATCCACGCTTTCTGAGTAAAGCCTGCAACTATATATGTGACAAACGAAACCGCTGCGCAGACCATGGCATACGGAAGCTGGGTGTTTACGTGATTTATATGATCGCTCTGTGCTCCTGCACTGGCCATTATGGTCGTATCCGAAATAGGCGAGCAGTGATCTCCGCATACAGCTCCTGCCATACATGCAGATATTGAT
Organism: uncultured Lachnospiraceae bacterium; assembly: GCA_902789785.1. Taxonomy (GTDB): domain Bacteria; phylum Bacillota; class Clostridia; order Lachnospirales; family Lachnospiraceae; genus Colinaster. Next base: position 705 of record CADAPR010000062.1, on the reverse strand, counting down.
ATGATCATGAGCTGTGGATTTGTTCCGGAGAATACAGCAACGACTATCGGTATAAGTATTCCGAAAGTTCCCCAGCTTGTTCCTGTTGCAAATGCAAGGAAGCATCCAACCAAAAATACTATAGCGGGGAGGAAGTTCACAAATCCTTCAGCGCTTCCTGCGATTATTGAGGCAACATATTCCTTGGCACCGAGAGAGTCTGTCATTGCCTTAAGCGTCCATGCGAATGTGAGGATAAGGATAGCAGGCACCATCTGTTTGAATCCGTCTGGTATGCATTCCATGCACTGCTTGAACTTGAGCACTTTTCTTATCAGATAGAAGATAACGGATATTATAAGTGCCGTTATGGATCCCATCGCAAGTCCGATCGAAGCATCGGAATTTGAGAAAGCCTCAATGAATCCTACACCGTCAGGGCCAAAGAATCCGCCCGAATAGATCATTCCTATCACACAGCAAAAGATAAGGATCACTACAGGGAATACCAGATCTATAACCTTTCCCTTTTCATTCTTTGGAAGCTTCTCTGTAGACTCGGCAACCTTTCCCGAAGTGAACAGATCTCCGTTTAACGCATTTATCTCGTGTTTCTTCATCGGTCCAAAATCAATATTCATGACCGCGATCATTAACATCATCACTATCGTGAGCAGAGCATAGTAGTTATAAGGAATAGCCTTTAAGAATACCGTAAATCCGTCT
>CADAPR010000061.1:8774-9299 GCA_902789785.1 uncultured Lachnospiraceae bacterium | reverse complement strand
TTGTTCTGTGTGACAAACAGTCCGCTTATGCTCTCAGGCAGAACATTAAACTGAACCGTTACTCTGCCAAACATATCTGTGTCAAATCCGATACTTACCCCTCCCCTTGCATTGTCTTCATGCTTGAGAGTCAGATTTATAGCTGTCATCTCACCGTTTATCTCAACGGGAACGGTATAGTTTTCTCTGTCTGAACGAGCAAGTGCCAGTGACAACTGCTTGTGACAAAGAGTCATCTGTTTTAGATCTATCGCATTTTCTGCGCTGTAGCGCACATCCTCAACGATCTGCTTTCCGAGTTCTATCACTGAAGCATATGCTTTCTTTGCGCTGTCTCTGTCTTCAAATCTGTCGATAAGATCTGTCAGAGCATTATCATAATCTTCTTTTGCAGACTCATTTTCATCTTCTGCTTTCTTAGCATAGGCTTTTAGCTGCTTGAATGCATTTTTATCAGCCGATGCAAGCGCATTTGATGCCGCCATATTGCTCACGGTCACAGGATCTGCATTTTCAATGAGTTCT
>CADAPR010000061.1:0-8763 GCA_902789785.1 uncultured Lachnospiraceae bacterium | reverse complement strand
GTCACAGGATCTGCATTTTCAATGAGTTCTTCAACGGAGTCTATTCCAGTTCTTATTGCATCCATGTACTCCTTATAGTCTTCTTTAAGATACTCTTCATTAAGTCTTTCGTCTTTTTCCTGACCGATAGATCCTGCAAATGCCTGCTCGATCTGATCCGAAATGCTTATCCCCTTTTTCACTGTATTCTGCAAGAAGCCATAAGTGTCATCTATTGACTCGTCAAAGCTTGCCTTTCTGCTCCTCATAGAGGATAGCAGGCTCTTAAATGTTATCTCTCTTTCACTGCTAAGAAGTGCTCCGATTGCAGCTGCATCTGTCTTCTCTAAACGGTTCATAAGCCTGTAGATACCTATGAATGCTTCTCTTTCACTCTCGCTTATCTCTTTGCTCTTATCAAGCTTGTATAGGAATCTTGAATATTTTTCATCAGCTTCTTCTGTTTCAAAACCTCTCAGTACCTGAGTCAGCTCATCTATACTCATCTCCATAGGATTTATACCCTGTCTGATGAGTTCTAGAGTCCTGGCAGGAGTCATAGCATTTATGGCGTTCATGACTTTATCTGTTGCTTCTCTTATCTGATGAACAGATCCTTCATTTATCTCCATGCTGTTGTAGCCAAGGATCCTTACAGCTTTTCTGTTGGCTTCATCAGTCTCTAGACCCATATCGTTTAGGATATCATCAACATTTCTGAAAGCCTTTGATATTAAATCTCCCATATCTTTTCTCGGAGCAGTCATAAGAGTCTCATAAGACTGACCTGCTGCCTCATAGCGGGCCTTCATATCCGTTCCGACTTCGTGAACTGTCGTTAACGAGTATTCCTGTTCAAGCTTAAGACGTCCGATGACCGCTGCCGGCAGATAAGGTATATCATTTAATGCCTTAAGCGTTGTCCTGTATACCTGAGCTCCCTGCTGTACTAAACCTGAATTTGGTCCTCCCTCTGCTTTTGGAACTAAAATATCATCTACTTCATTCTGCGCTGATCTTATCTGATCAACAAGTCTGCTTAACGGAAGAGTATCGATCTGTATCCCTCTCTTTAGCATTGCGACATTTACATCCAGTGTCATTTTAAGTCTTACTTCTTCAAGCATGGCCTGACCGTCTGAAACCGCCTTTGTCACAACCTCAGTTGACGTGTTCATTGAAGCAGAAACACCAAAAACTTCCTTCGCGCTCCAGAGATTTTTTAAGTTAAGGATCTTTCCTGAATAGATTGTTTCCTTAACATCTTCATCACTTATCTTTTCTGTCTTTTCTATTATGTCTGCAGCTTTTTCATACAGATTCTGTGTATCTTTTGACAGATCTGCCTTCTTTGGATCGCCACCTCTTGCGAGTGAAAATGCGGCTATCTCACAGGCCTGTTCATAATCCTTTGGAAGCTTTATGTTCATAAGCTCGTCAAGCTTTTCTATGTTGGTCTTTGTTAAGTCAAGACCTCTCTCCAAAAGCCATGTAGCCTCTTTTATCCCCGTCTTTAGATCAATATCTTCAAGGTCAAAGCCTTCCACCGTCTTTTCTATGTCAGGCATTATTGATGAGATGTCGCTTGCATCCGCTTTCTTTGCAAGATATCCCTGCATTCCGAGAGAATAATATCCCTTTGCCTGCTCTTTCCCGTTTCCGTGAGCTGAAAAACTTGCCGTATATACATTTTCGATAGTCGGCTGCTGATTATTGATTAACATGAACCTGATGGCGCTGTCATCTATATCACTAACCTCAGTGATATTTAAAGCGGCATCATTTATCTTCTTTGCATTTGTCTCATTGATCGGAACATCTGCCTGTTTCATGGCTTTCGCAAGTGAATTGGCATCCACTCTGCTTCCTGTTATCTTCTCAAGTTTTAAGATATCAAGATCATCGTTGAAGCCTTCTACCACTTCACCCGACTGAGCCATAACGGCTTTGATATGATCTAAGATGGTAACGGACTCCTCGGGGTTCATCTCCCCGGGCTTAAATCCGTCCCTGCACATCTTTGCATAATCTTCTTCAGACATAGTATTAGACATTACTACCATATAGTCTGTCTGTGTCTTAACATCTAAGGCTCCCGCTTCGTCTATAACATCCTGCATTGATCTTCCCTGATCAATTATTAAACCGGTATCCTTACCTATATCAGTAATGTCCAATCTGATCGAATTCGATATAATATCCGCCTTAGAGTAATTGGCTGTTCTTGCCGCCTGAAGCTGCTCGGCTGCAGGCATATCCATGTTGTTACCAATTCTCATAAGCTACCTCATCATATATAAAAAGAGTGAAGAAAATCTTCACTCTTTATTTCGGCAGTACTTGCTCTTTTCTTTAGTTTTTCACGATTTTGTCAAAATACAGCACATCGGCACCAAAATACTCATCAAAATAGCTGTTCATTATCGAATCATCCTTAACGACTCCGTTTTCATCTCCTAAAGAACCCTTTGTGTCGCTGCGATGGTAATATGTTTCTTTTCCGTCAGAATCATATTCCACCCATGCCTCGTCATCTATCAGAACAAGACCAAGATCAGGATCAGCTATGTATTTTGCCATGCCGTGGTTGTTTCCTACATAAAGCTTGCCGTTTGCTATCGCAAGAGGATATGCCGTGCCTCCGCTTGTTACATATCCCATGCATCGGATACTGCCGTCTTCATCGTAATAATATATCTCTGCATCGATAGCTGCCCAGAAGGGATCGTTCTCTCCCGCATTGTTGTCATACACATACGATGTGACCATAAGGACATTTGTATCACCTATATCGGTATTGACATAGCCCATGCCCTCTGTGAGCTTCTTGTCTATTATCTGAGTAAATGTATCGCAGCCGCTTATATCAAGATAAACATGTTCGTTTTCATCATAATCCTCTGAATCAGGAATATCTTCCTCATTTGAAGGGTCATACATCTGCTCAGCAACAGCCTGAATGTCAAGCCCGTCAAGATCAGGTCCCGTTGCAGAAAGTGAATATGCCGCGCCTGTTTCGATATCAAACCACAAAATGAGCTGTGCATCTTCATCATCACCGTTAAATGCATGAACTTCACCTGTCATGTTTCCTTCGCCCCAGTTTGCCAGTTTAACTTTATCTGTAAGCTGCCAGTCATAGTACATGCCGGAGATATCTGTGATATCCTCCTTGCCGACAAGCTGTTCACGAGCGTTAAAACTTGTGCCTGACAGATCAAAAGACATCTGCACCATCGGCTGTGCATCATCCTTAGCATCCATCATGCTCCAGCTTATATTAGTTGCCCCATCGGGAGCCTTAAACAGCCTGGGCGCAATATCTTTAGCTTCCTTTTGACTGCATTCATGCCACGGATTTATCGCATTCATCCCTCCGTCATCCGCGTCTTTTTCTTCACTTGTCTGAGTATCAATTACAGTCTCGTTTTTCTTTGTGCATCCACATAGCATAATTGCTGACATGCATACGATGATCACACTCCTTAATAACTTTGTTTTCATTTTTTCCTCCTCAATTAATCAGCCCTCAGATAAATCTGAGGGCTATTATTTAGCATATTTAGATTTCAAATATAACGGCAGCAAACGGCGGCAGATCAAAATTCAATGTATAATCCCTGTTGTCGCACTTGTAAGGCTTAGGTAAGATCGTATCGGGTATGCTGTGTCCGTTTCCTCCAAAGCGTTCGTCATCACTGTTTAAAAGAAGCTTAACCTTCTTTGATGTAGGTACGCCTACTGCGTACTCCTCTCGCATGATAGGTGTCATATTTAAGACAAACAGAAGCTTTTTCCTTCCGTCAGAGCTCTTCCTGATAAAGCTGTATGTGCTCCTGTCGGCATCATCGCAGTTTATCCACTCAAATCCGCCCCAGTCATTGTCTATCTCATACATTGCCTTGTTCTTTCGATAGAGCGCAAGCAGTTCGCGGACATATTCCTGCATTCCTCTGTTTAAAGGTTCGCTTAAAAGGAACCAGTCAAGCTCTCTTGCCTCAGACCATTCCCTCTCCTGACCGAATTCCTGACCCATGAACAGAAGCTTCTTTCCACAATGTCCGAACATGAACGTATATCCGACTCTTAGGTTGGCATATTTATCAACCTTGTATCCCGGCATCTTTTCTACCATGGAACACTTAAGATGAACAACTTCATCATGTGAGAGCGGAAGTATATAGTTTTCAGAGCTGTTATAGCTCATCGCAAACGTGAGCGCATGGTGATTGTTCTTCCTGAAATACGGATCAAGCTTCATGTATTCGCAGAAATCATGCATCCAGCCCATATTCCATTTGAAGCTGAATCCCAGTCCGTCATCCTCAACACTTGCTGTGATCTTGGGCCATGCCGTAGACTCTTCGGCTATTGTCATAACGCCACAGTCAAGACCTCTTATAACGCTGTTTAAGTGCTTGAAGAATTCTATGGCATCCAGATTTTCGTTTCCGCCGTATTTGTTCGGCAGCCATTCTCCGCTCTTTCTTCCGTAATCAAGATAGAGCATAGATGCAACGGCATCTACTCTCAGACCGTCTATATGGAATTCGTTTATCCAGAAAAGCGCATTTGCGATGAGGAAATTCTTGACCTCTGTTTTTGCATAGTTGAATATCTTTGTGCCCCAGTCGGGATGCTCGCCTCTTCGCTTGTCGGGATGTTCATATAAACACGTTCCGTCAAACTCTGACAGACCATGTGCATCTCTCGGGAAATGCGCGGGTACCCAGTCAAGAATGACACCTATACCGTTTTTATGAAGCTGATTTACAAGGTACGCAAAATCCTCAGGCGAACCGTATCTTGAAGTCGGTGCATAATAACCCGTTACCTGATATCCCCAGGAACCGTCAAACGGATATTCTGCGATACCCATGAGTTCAACATGGGTAAATTTCATATCAGAAAGATATTCTACGATCCTGTCGGCAAACTGTCTGTATGTATAGAAACCGTCCTCGCCTGTCGGATGCTTCATCCATGAGCCTATGTTGCACTCGTATATGGCAAGCGGCTCCCTGTTCATATCCTTGCCTGCTCTTGCCTTCATCCATGAGGAATCACTCCATTTGATCCTGCTAAGATCAGCGATCCTTGATGCTGTTCCCGGTCTTAATTCCGCCCAGTTTGCGTACGGATCCGCCTTGTAGAGCTTTTCCCCTTCAGGTGTTGTTATCAGATACTTGTACAGTTCTCCCTCTTCTATGCCCGGATAGAACCCGGCAAAGATACCTCCGGAACCGAGCTTTTTAAGAGGATGCGTCTCTTCGTTCCAATCATTGAACGTTCCGACTACATGCACTGTTTTTGCATTAGGTGCCCAGACGGCAAAAAATACTCCGTCAACGCCGTCCTCGCACGAAAGGTGTGCACCCAGTTTCTTATATATCTCATAGTGAGTACTCTGACCGAACAGATACTGATCATCATTCGATATAAATACTTTTTGTTTTTTTCTGTCTGCCACGCGTAAAACCCCTCTCTTTACCGGATACCCCATCCGGCAGATCATTAACTAAGAAAATCGTTCTCTCTGAGGATTATCATATCCTCCTCATCATATCTCTTGGCGAACAATACATCGGTGAAATGCTTGAGCGTCTTCTTGTTGGCTTTCTCGATCGCTTCGTCTATGATGCTCCTTACATCCGCAACGGTTACCACATGGTCGCTGGTCTGCAGTTCATCTATACGTGTATGCAAAGCAAGTATGCCCATATCATCTATAGAATACTCAAGATGTTCCGCATACTTCTTTCCGTATGCGACTAAAGCATCGTCGCTTAGTTCCTCAACCTCGATGTGGACATTGATGATCTGCTTCATGCCGTCAAAATATTCCATCATCTTGTGCATGTTCTTCTTGGTATCCTGAAGTGCGACTACGATTCCGGTATTTTCCTGATTGAGTGCTCTTAACAGATTCTTCGTGGTCTCTGCGCTCATGCCGCTGGCCTTCTCAATGATCAGACCTCCGTTTGCGAGCTTTTCAACCATGACACTGACCATCTTGTTGTTAAGCGCTTCGCCGGAAACCTTTGCGATCTTTCCGGTAAAGTTTGCATCGGTATTCTTTACATATCTAATGACGTTCTTTGCAAGATCAACAGATTCCTCTGTTGTCTCACCTGTAACAAATACATTACCCGTATATGCTGCTAAACTTATTTTATCCAACGAGCGTAACAGATTCTGTCTTGCAGTCTTGGTCTGTGCAAACTGACCAAACAATGCAAGCTCGTCATCGTTCATGCTCCTTGATGAACTGTCGTTATAATCCTTTTCAGCCTTGCTTGTCTGAACCTCCTTAGCTTCAGGCTCACTCTCTGTCTTTTGTGCCTTAGCTTCAGGCTCATCTGATTGTTCTTCAGTTTCTTCTAGCTGGTCTTCTTCATCTTTTTGGGGCTGAGGTTCTTCTTCAACCTCAGGCTCGCTATCAGACTCTTTTTCTTCCTGCTCTGTTTTAACCTCTGTCTCTTCTGTTTCAGGCTCTTTATTATCAACAGGCTCTGCTTCATCCTCGGACTCTATGTCTTCTTCGATCTCAGTCAGCTCCTCAACACCGTCATCGTCACCTTCTTCAGAGTTTTCCTCTTTATCTGTCTCCTCTTTAACACCTGGCTGTTCTTCTACAGAAGGCTGTTCCTTTTCTTCTTCATCTGTCTGAGTGCTTTCCTGCTCTTGAGATCCTTCCTGCTGCATCAGTTCTGCAAGATACTTCTCATATTCTGCCTCTGTATCGATATCATCGCTGTCCGGTATCTCATCTCTTTCGAGTTTTTCAAGTATGCCGTCTACCTGAACCGATTCCGTGGGCGTAAATAAGCTTCCGGTCTCCTCAAGTACTTTAGTTGCCAGATTCTGTTCAAACTTGACCTGATTAAGTTTTTTGGTGTTTTCCCACTCGTTTAAGATATCGTTAAAGCTCAACTGTCCCGTTATCTGCTTTTCAACGGCTGTCGCTTCAGGAACCACAAGGCTTATCTGCCCATCGGCTTCCTGAGAGAGCACATTTTCCATAGCTTTGGGAGGCTCTTCATATAGAGTAGGATTAGCCTGGTACTGCTGAGGAACAACAACCGGTCTGTTTATATCAAAGGCCTTCTCAACGGCTTCCTTTACTCTCTGGTCTATTAAAGCTAAAAGCTCCTCTGTATTCTTGTCTCCGATATCCTCTGAGATATAATCTTCTATGGCTTTGGGCTGCGGCTTCTTTGCATCGCTGAAATCAAAATCATACTTGTCAGCCTGCAAAGATGTATTGTATGCCTTTGCAACAGCCTGGAGCTCTTCTCTATTGAATACCTTGGTCGCCTCTATGGGTTCGACTATCTCCACGGTATCATCGATATTGAAAAGCTCTGCTGTCGTTGTTCCGACCTTGGGTATCTCGGCTTCTTCAACAGCTTCCTCATCTATATCGCTGTCAGCCTCCTTAAGTTCTTCATTTATTCCCTGTGGGCTGTACATCATAGTCAGCTCAAGATCCTTAACGGGATCATATGCAGGGAACTGTGATGTATCGTTAGCAACGCTTTCATTAATCTCTTCAGATGCAGCATCTATACTCTCAACAGGATATGCTGGTGCGGGAGTCCTGTCGCTTCTGTTGTCTTCAAAGAACAGTTCCTCCATTTCTCCGGTATCATGAAGCATCTGTGTTGATGCACCTGATGAAATAGACGGCAGAGGAGAATCCTCTCCTGTCATGGGTTCTTCCGTGACAAGAGTTCTGGATATCTTTTCAGTAGTAGTGCCTATCCTCTTGTCAATAGAAAAGTCATCGGGTATATATGTTCCCTGAACAGCCTGACCGTTGGCATCAGGCACTAAAGACGCAAATCCGTTGTCTGCGACAAGCACGTCCTTCATGGATTCTGCAAGCTCCTTCTGGAGATTGAGCGTATTGTATTTGCTCATATCCATGGTCTTAACCTGGATATCGTCTTCAGGTTTTGGCTTGTTCATCTCCACGGTGTTCTGGGCGATGAATGCTTCTCTTTCCTTTGGAGGAAGCATGCTCTCGTAAAGACTCATCTGGCTTTCGGTAAGCTGCTGATGCAGCATCTTAAGCTCCATTGCCTTTTTAACATATGTTCCTTCTCTGAACCAGACGATGAGCTCGTCACATTCCTCTACACATTTCGTAGTAAGACCTATGCGATGATATAGATATGCAAGTTCATATCCCCATTTTTCCTTGTAATCGCGTTTTTTAAGTTCTTCAAGAACAGCCACGCGTTCTTCAAGACTTACATCCTGAGCTTCATATATCTTATACTGAAGGATAAACTTTCCGTTATCTGTAGGAGCCATCTGTACAAACTGTTTGTAATACTCTATAGCCTGTACGATCTCTTCCATCTTTATACACAGTTCACACAGAGAATATACGATCATCCTGCCGTTGGGATATCTCTCATATGCCTGTTCGAGAAGGATCTTTGCATCTCTGTAGCGGCGGTTTATCTTATACAGATCGCTTATTGTACAAAGAGTCGTTACACTCCTGACTCTGGTCCAGTCTATGGTATCGGCTATCTCGACAGCCTTCTGGAACTCCCTTTGCTTGATAAGTGATTTGATCTCATCGGATCTTAATTTGTACTCGTACTTGTCCAAAACTATTCCCTCTTAAACGGTGTACCACAATATCTTGTATCTGCAAAAAGCAAAAAATTTCCCACTATTCACCGTATCAAGTTTATCACAGCATATGTCAAAACACAAGGAAAAGTGGCACTAAAAAAGGAAAATACCAGATTTAGTATTTTCCTTTTT
>CADAPR010000060.1 GCA_902789785.1 uncultured Lachnospiraceae bacterium | reverse complement strand
TTATGAGCATCTGTCACATCTTTTTTAGTCATCGGAAATTCAAGCGTCATGATCTGCTTTTTTGTAATCTCCGGTACTGCCTTGGCTGCTATATCATATGCGATACCGGGTCTGTTTTCTTTTGACGGACATGCTATGATATCAATGTCCTTTAGGATATTTACTGCTTTAAGAGTAATCAGCTCGGGATCCCCCGGACCTACTCCTATCGCAAAAAGCCTGCCTTTCATACTTTTACTGTCACCTTTTGTCCTAAATTTTTGTATCAGTCATATTATAGCATCTATTTGTTGACAAATGCTAAATACCGCATAATCATAGAATAAAAGGAGAGATATCATGGAAGTAATGATCAAAAGAGCTGATGACCTGACCACAGGAATAGATGATTTTATAAACAAGGAATTCTCAGATTACGCCAGGGAAAACGAAGTCGCCCTAAATTATGAGGACTTTACTTTTGCGGCATGGAATGAAAGCAATGAGATCATAGGTGTTATCACGGGGCGTGCATATTATAATGAGGTCCATATCGGAGATCTTATTATAGATAAAAGATACAGAAAGATCGGCTTGGGGAGCAAACTGGTAAATGCTGTTGAATGCGAGTATTCAAATAAGGGCTATGACAAGATAACCCTTACGACTTTCGGCTTCCAGGCACCCGAGTTTTACAAAAAGCTCGGCTATGAGCTTGAGTTTATCAGAAAAGATCCTGATCCGAAATTATGCAAATACTTCTATTCAAAGCCTATGGATTCATTGAATCAATGATCTTTACAAACTCATCGGTGTGATTTGAATGAAAATCATGAAAGCTTGATTCCACCTCTATCAATGTAATGTCATCCTTATTATATGAAACAGCTTTTCTTGCATTTTCATCACTCGTGGCACATAGATATACACCGTCTGAATCGATGTTTTCTTTCTCATGAATAAGTACGGTGGGTATATGTATATCTGAAAGTATCTGTTTGTGAGTAAATCCATGATTCCAGGTCAAATCATAGAAATGCTCTCCGTATTTAAGATCATAATCAGGAAGATACTGATTTACAGCCCAGGCAACAGACGGCAAAAATCCGATCTTTACAACTTCATCCGGATGTTTTTTGTGATATCTTTGAGCCATATCTGAAAGCCTGCCGTATTGTTTTCCGAAATATCCGTTTCTTAACAGATATACTTCAATGCATTCTTTCTTGTCAGACTGATCATATTCATGAAGAGGCTTGTATGTATTGATATATGCAAAGCTTCTTTCCCACTCTCCCTGTTCTGTAGAAAAAACCGGAGGATCTTCAAGGCATGCGCCTGCAACATTATTGCCGTATGCTGCTATATAAGCAGCAGTTAAAGCTCCGTTTGAATGACCGGCAACAAAAGTCTGCTCTCCTATCACGTTATCAATAAACCATATAAGATCATTTGCGTTTACATCTATATAGTAAAGATCCTCATCATGAGTTGACTGTCCATGTCCGTATACGTCAACAGCGTATATATGCCAATTCTTACTCAACTTTTCAAGGCAGAGTGCATAAGACTCCCACTGTCCCATCTGACCGTGAATGAGCAAAAGTGCAGGCTTGTCATTTTTAACTTCTCCGTAGTTTATCGTATTGCCGTTTGGTAGAATAACCTGCTTTTCTATTGCGCCTACTTTTATAATCGCTTTTTCGTACTTATCGTACCAGTGCATGTTTCTGTAATAGAAAGCAGCTATCAGAATAAGAATTATCATGAATATGACAAATATAAAAATTCCCGCAATCCTTAACATATCTTTCATTAAGCCCTCCATACTGTCGATCTTAATAAAAGTGTAAAGAATTCTTTACAGGATTTCTACCAATCAAAAAAGTCAATTTCTGATAACTTTTGTTAAATACGGTTGCAGTTTATATTTTTGATCATTTTCCTTTTCTTAGAGCATTTCTTACCGCATCCTTGATTACTTCGCTTGAGAATGTTGCACCGGAAACGGCATCTACCTCGACATCGTCTTTTTCGATCATCTCTTCAACTATCACGTTTGCGATCTTCCCTTTTCCGCATTCATGCTTAACTATCTCTATATCAGAAATATCTCCGTTTGACACTGTCACCCTGACATCGACCTTGACCATGTCTGTCTCGCTTCTGCCTTCGTAAATACCGTCTTTAACCTGACTTACATCAATCTCAGATCTGTCAAAGCTCTTTACCTGGCTGTTCATCCTTATAACTATCACTGCGCACATCGTGATAATTAAAAGAGCCAAGACAGCTGGTATTACTAACAGTATCTTCAAAGCCCGTTTCATTATTATTCTTTCCCCCCGATATGTCTTTCCATTACATCAAAGCACAGATAATCGCCGTTATCTGTTTTTATAATGTTGTAGGCAGTTTCTTTATAACCTCTTAACAGATATATCTTCTTTGCCGGTAGTGATGCATCTAAAACGACGGTGTCAGTTTCTTTGCTTATCATCTTTTCTGCAAAATCCATCAGAGCCCTGCCGTATCCCATATGCTGATACTTTGTAAGTACGAACAGTCTGTTAATCTCATTGCCGCATATCGTAACGGTTCCGACTTCATTTTCTTCATTTTCGATAAGATAAACCCTGTTTGCCTTTATATCTTCAAGGATCTTTTCATCAGAATGATGATCGCAGAAAAACTGTACTGCTCCGCTCGGATAATACTTGGGATAAACGGTCTTTATCGTAGTCTGTGTAATGCGCTTTACAGATTCAAAGTCAAATTCATTTGCAATTCTTATATTCATTCGATCAATCCTCAAGATACTCTGCTATGGGCTCTATGTATTTGATATCAGAGATATCATATGAATCGGATATCATCTTTACCATTGTCTTTTCTTCCTCTGTAGGATCTTTCTTTTTCTTAAGTGCAGAAACGAACATCTTCATGGCAAGTCTGGATGCGGTATTCATTTTCTCGTAATCGAATCCGCCCTGACAGTAAAATGCCTTTATGTATTTTTTCTGCTCGTTTGTAAGCATGTTTTCAAGCATTTTTTCAACATCAGGATTGTCATTTGGACTTCCTCCTACACAGAATACTGCAAGACGCTTAGCTTTCCATTCCTTTGCTTTCTCAAAAAACCAGTTTATCTTGACAGTTTTCCCGGCCATAGCCCATCCGCCGTAGACTATTGCCTGATATTCATCAAAGAATGCATCATCCTTTTTCTGTACATCCTTTAGTTCGTATATATCGGCTTTTAGTCTATCTGACAGCCATTGTGCATATTTTTTTGTAAAACCTGTCTGTGATGTGTAGATTATAAGTGTTTTCATATCTTGCTAAGATTCCTTTCCATTGTCATGATAGTTTCTATCGTGTTTATCAGGGCTGATTCATCGATACCTTCAAAGATACGTCCGATGATATACTGACTCTGTTTTCCCTGATTATCGTTCTTTTCATAAAACTTAATACATTCATCGGTGACCACGATACGCTGCTTTCTCTTGTCCTTTTCATCCGGAAATGTTGTTATGAAGCCTTTTTTCTCCAGTTTAAGTAAGATCTGCTTTACATTCTGATGCGAGCTTCCCATTACATCGGACAGCTCGTTTAATGTCGGAGCCTCCTTAAAGAGTCTGATACATATGATCGCAAAGAACTGCTTCCATGTGATCTCTCCAAAAAATGCATCAGCTGCGGCCTGGTATCTGTTGTCAAAGGCACTGAGCAGACCCAGTAAAAATGCCTGAGGCGGCATATCCCCAAATTCAATGCCTTTAATATTCATCGCTTCATTGTAGTTCATTTGACACCTCTCTTTTTCGCAAATAAAAATAGGTAACATATTACATTTTTAAATAATGTAACATGTTACCTATTTGTTGTCAACATCAATTTATTTTTTCTAATACTTTTTTTATATTATTCTCATTTGGAATGATGATATTTATATCAACTTCAGGGTGTTTGTTTACATATTCTTTGAGAAATTCCATCAGATTATCCTTAGTCTCCATGTAATCATCAATTATCACGCTTTCATCAAACCCGAGTTTTTTAAGGATTATCGCCGAAACTACTCCCGTTCTGTCCTTGCCTGCCCCGCAAAAATACATCACATTGCTTTTTGCGTTCATAATGGTATCTATGATAGTATCCATCATTTCATCTAGCATTCCAAGGTATGTTGTTGCCACTGCTTCAGGCGACTTTGGTGTATCTCCGCCACCGGTTACAGGCATATGATAATAAGCAAATCTGTCATCTTCTTCAAGGCTGCACGGCTTTATAAGATACTCTTTTTCCTCCCGCAGATCAACGATGGTAGTAACATCGTTTTCTATGAGCCATTCCATTTCCCTATCAGAAAGATTATCAGGAAAGTCACTCCTGATATAGCGCATATCGCCTGTAGGAAGATATCTTGTATTTAGTGTTGACTTAAATATCGATCCCATATAATCTGCCTTATATCTGTTTTACTCCCGAACACTTTTCTATAAGACCTATCGTCCCGTCATCATTATACGTAAATTCAGCTACGCATACACTTCTATGGAACAGACTTCCTCCGGGAAGTTCATCAGTATGATAGAAAAGATAAGAATGACCCTTGAAATCACAGATGCCGGGATGATTTGTGAAACACTCACCTTCCTCCATGATCACACCTCTGTATACCCATGGTCCCGTAGCAGTCTTTGCGGTAGCATACCCGAAATGCTCATTTCTTTTCTCACCCTGCGCAAATGCAGCAAAGACCATGTAATAGATCCCGTTTCTCTTATAGAACCAGGGTCCTTCACCGTATGTTGTTCCTGTCATATGACCGCCCTTTCCAAAGGATTCTTCAGTCATCGGTACCTTTACGATCCCCACTTTCTTGTCATATGAGATCATGTCTTCATTTAACAGCACATATCTAAGCTCCGGATTTCCAAAGTAAAGATATGCCTGAGAGTCATCATCGATAAAAACTGTCGGATCTATATCATTCCAGTCGCCCTCATCGATCAGAGGATATCCAAGATCCTTAAAAGGACCTGTCGGAGAGTCTGATACCCCGACTGAAATGGCCATGCCGCCGTCGATCTTGTGTACCGGGCAGTAAAGGAAAAACTTCCCGTTTCTCTCTATACACTGCGGCGCCCATGCTCTGTCATCCGCCCATGTGATATCATCAAGAGAAAAGATCTTTCCATGATCGGTCCAGTTTACCATATCCTTTGTTGAATAGCATCTCCAGTCAAACATGGTATAGAAATCATTTATCAGCTCATCCTCATCATGGGTAGTATAAAGATACAGGGTATCTTTATATACCATGGGTGCCGGATCTGCAGTATATATAGATGTGATTATCGGATTCTTGCTCATTAACTCACTCATCTGTATTTCCCCTTAGTTATCGATAAAATGTGTCCAGAGATGTTCTTCCTTGTCTGGAAGACCAAACTTTTCCTTGCCGAGTGCAATGCTCTTCATAAGAAATGTCATATTTTTAGCAAGCACTCTCATGGTCTGAAGACCTTCTAGATCCTTAGCGGCTTCTCCTGGGGTCCTGCCATGTACACTGTTCCAGTACTGGCTAGATGCAACCGGCATTCCGCTTATCGTAAAATACTTGTTCAGTTCATCAAATGTTGCGGAACAGCCTCCTCGTCTTGCTACTACGATACTTGCTCCCACTTTCATCGTCTTGTCAAAAGAACTGCTGTAGAACAGCCTGTCAAGACAGGCTATGAGAGTCGCATTTGCGGATGCGTAATATACCGGTGAAGCAAGAACGAGTCCGTCAGAAGCTTCAAATTTCGGTGCTATTTCATTTACAACATCATCAAATTCGCATTTTCCCTTTACAGCGCATGAATTACAGGAAACACAGCCTCTTATGTCCTTGTTTCCCACATGGATGACCTCACTCTCAACCCCTTCGCTGTCAAATACCTTTACCATCTCAGATATGGCCGTCATCGTATTTCCGTTTGTTTTTGGACTACCGTTAAGTATAAGTACTTTCATGCTTTACCTCCATACTATTTTATAGCTACTAACACCGCATCTTCTTTGTCAAAGTAATCATCCATGTTGCTGCTGAATCCTGCTGCCATAAATGCTCTTTCAAAGGATATATCCTTTATATTGCTTAAATATACAAATGTGCTGTCTTTAGCTGCTCCACCCATCCTGCCGGTTATTTCAAGTCTGTATTTATAGTTATTGTCATCCGTTTTCCATGTGCCGTCACTCATCTCATAATAGGGCATCATGACTAGGAATTCTCCGTCTGCCAGATACTGTTCTGTAAGGGACGGCGGCGTCTCCTCATATGTGTTAACAACTGTTACCTTCTTTGGATCAAGTATTAAAAAAATACCCGTATCACCCGAAAAAACTTCCGCAAACAGCTGATCTGACTGTTCTTTTTCATATACGTCAAATGTCTTTGCTTCTTCGCCGACCCAGAATTTTAAAGATTCATCCAAAGGTTTTAATCTGCTCGGATCATATGTTACGCTCCTCCCGTCCCATTCGTACTTTAGATCATTCACATATGTATATATGTTTTTCCCTTCATAGTATGAAAGCTTTCTTAGTCTGGAAGCATTCACCTCGCATACTATCGCTCCAAAGCCTGCAATAAAAATATATATAAATATAAGGCAAGCGCCTAAAAGACAGATATATCTCTTTTTTAGGCTTTTTGCCAGTATGACGATAAATAAAAGACCAATGACGGCAAATATAAAGCACCACATATATTTATTCGTATACTTAAGCGGCTTGATGGTAGCTTTTATACTGATGATCACTCCGATCGCCAGAATGATCATTTCAAATATGCCTAATATTGAAACACCGGATCTGTCAGTCTTTTTCATAATATACTATATCCATCCTGTCATTTATCTTATCTATCCTGCCGGTTCTGTGATAGCCCATCTTCTCATAAAGATGAAGATTTCCTTCTTCCTGCAGTATAGTATCAAGACACCAGTGATGTAAACCGTGTATGCGCTCCGCCTCAAGTATCGCCCGGCTCGCATACCCATTATTTCTGAACTCCTTCATTATCCAGATTGGAGAAATGCGTTTCCTGCTTGTATCTTTTTTATCAACTATTCTTATCACTCCGACACATTTGTTATCTGCCATTATAAAATAGTAGGTTGTCCACGGCTGTTCAAATCTTGCTGTGATCTTGTCGATACTCTCAGCTGCCGGACTCATATCGTAATCCTGATATTTTTGAAGAAGCTCCTTAAATGCCTCAACCTGCATCTTCCAGACTGTTTCAAGCTCTTCTCTTTTTACGGGTTTAAGTTCAATGTTCATATCTACCTCTAGCTTTCTACAACTATCAGAGGGATTTTGTATTCCTCAGGTGTGAGTCCCGCATGTCCCCCGAGCATCTCTTTTGCCTCTTGATGAGTGTTGAATACCGAAACATCAGAAACGGAAACAGCCACATAATCGCCTATCATTTCTGTAAGATCAGCATGGTCTTTTCCAATACCAAACAGCTTTTTATCCAGTACTTCCTGTTTATTTAGCAAAACAAACGAATCGCCAAAATGCTTATTGAACAGTTTGGGGAATGTATCCTTATACTCATCCTTTATGAACAGATTCAGAGTCCTGGGTTCTATGGAAGGCATTCTTATAAGACATTCCATTATATCGGGGTAATCGAGTATGCAGTAGTTCTTGCAGTCAATATGTCCGTGATCTGCACTTATAAAAAGGATCGTGTCACTTAAGCCTTTTGCAAATTCTCTGATCTTTTCTTCAAGATCTGTTATAACATCGTGCGTTTCCCTGCTTAACGTCCCCGTCCTGTGCATCGTCGAATCAGGTTCGTTCCAGTATGCATAGATATACTTTTTGCCTTCTTCTTTGCAAAGCCTCTGTACACGATCTAATATCTCATCGATATCTTTGGGAAACGGTTCAATAAACGGCATGGAAAAATATGCTTTTTTTCCTTCCTCTTCAATCCTATCCACTATCGATATGTACGGAGTATATGTAAATCCTGCATTAAACGGTGCTGCCTTCTTTGGCTCTTCTAAAACTCCGCTATTTTCAGCAAGCTGATCAGTGTTTGTAAATACAGTGACATTCTTATTAAGCTTCGGATAATACATGTCCCAGCCCAGCCATCCGTGTTCGTTGGGATACTTACCGCTCATTATCGAAGTTGTCGCAGCGACTGTTGTCGGAGGATATACGGAATCAAAAGATCCGACATAATGGGATCTGAAAAAACCGTCTTTTAAAAGATGCTTTTCAATAATGGATGTCCCCATGGCATCCAAGATCAATATCACTACATTCCTGCCATCCTTCTTAAGATATTCATCCGCAAGAGGCAGAGTGTCTGCCGTTTTTGACACGCCAAACTCATTCAATATTGAATTAGCAAGATTTACAAGGCAGTTATCGTAATCAGGAATCTTGGGTAATTCATTCTTCATTGTTTTTCCTAAATCGTTATCTCTATCAGATTTGCTTCGATAGCTACGATACAGCTTTCATAGTAGCCATCCCCTGTTATCCTAGGTCCGCTTATTATCTCAAATCCGTCTTCAGCTAAAAGTTTCGTCAGTCTGTCTACCTCACTGCTGCTTCCGACAGAAAATGCTATATGAGCATATCCGGTCCTGTTAAGGCTCTTATTCGCATCATCCATATCGGGCATATTCATTATCTCTATCCTTGCTCCGTCATCGAACGAGACAAAGTAAGATCTAAAACCGGTATCCTTATTATGATATCCGTCATTTGATGCAGCATTCA
>CADAPR010000059.1 GCA_902789785.1 uncultured Lachnospiraceae bacterium | reverse complement strand
CATAGATGAGGAAAAATGTAATGGGTGCGGCATCTGTGCAAACGCCTGTCATGAGGGCGCAATCGATATTGTCAATGGCAAGGCTAAGCTTGTAAGGGAACATTTCTGCGATGGCTTTGGCGACTGCCTTCCGAATTGCCCGACAGGAGCCATTACATTTGAGAACAGAGAAGCACCGGCCTACGATGAGGCGGCGGTAAAACAAGCACAGGAGGCGAAAAAGATGAGCGATAACGAGAAGAATATGATGGAGCAGATGGCGGCGCATGCAGCGGGACACGGTTGTCCAGGATCGCGCTTCATGCAGTTTAACCGGGGACAGGAAGCAGAGGATAACGAAGTGGACAGGACGGCACCTTTCAGATCGGTATCGAGGCTGAACCAGTGGCCTTGCCAGATCAAACTCCTACCGACACAGGCACCGTTTTATGATGGCGCAAAGCTTCTGATCGCTGCTGATTGCACAGCCTACGCATACGCCAACTTGCACGAGGATTTTATGAAGGGAAAGATCACCCTGATCGGCTGTCCGAAGCTGGATGATGTTGATTATTCAGAAAAGCTGACCGAGATCATCACAAGCAATGACATTAAAAGCGTGACGATTGTCCGGATGGAGGTGCCTTGCTGCGGAGGTCTTCAGAGGGCGGCAGAGACAGCGCTTAAGAACAGCGGAAAGTTTATTCCGTGGCAGGTAGTTACTATCTCAAGAGACGGAAAGATTTTAGATTAAAATTAAAAAATGTGGTTCAAACCACATACAAAGAAATGATTTATTGATAAAGTACAGATGAAGAAAACAAGGAGAGTAATCAAGATGAGTTATGCAGATTGGAAAGACAAAGTAAATGATTTTAAGAAAGTTGATGTCAGAGGAGTTGCCGGAAACTTTCTCGAAGGTCTGAAAAAGCAGGCCGCATCCCTTCCTGCGGGGCAGGGTATTGAGGTGATCCAGACCTTTGAGCCGATCCCGCTGTATGAGGTGATGGATATTCTTGGATATGAGCATCAGACGGAAAAGGCAGCAGACAATGAATATCATGCCTATTTTTACAGGCTCGAAGAAAAAGGAAGCCTTGCGGAGATCCCTGAGAGACCGGCGGTCATTGCAAACTATCCTCTGATCGATGAAAAGCTGGGAGAGCTCGCCGTGGAGTTCTGGGATCTGACGTGGCACAGTGAGAACAGATTTCTTGACTACAATATGCGGCTGCTGCTTTCGCTTGCGAATGCAGTCGGTGCAGGCAGGATGCGGCAAGCAATGCGTGAGCTGCTGAAGGCGTATGCGAATGGAATTGATTCCAGAGCCTTTGACGACGTATTTGAGCAGCTTACATGGAATATGGGCATCGGCTATTTCAGCTCCGAGATCGCCCCGTCGCCGTTATTTCAGGCATATAAGACCATCAAGCAGATGGAGAAGCAGGGAAAAGATCGGGAGACGATCAATCAGGCGCTGAAGGAAAAGTTTGCAGATCAGAAACCGGGCATGATGCAGAAAGGGGGATGCTGATATGAACATTACAAGAGACAGCAAGCTGAAGGATATTCTTGCAGAGTATCCCCAGATCAAAGAGAAGCTGACCGAGATCAGTCCGAAGTTCAAAATGCTGAGCACTCCAATGGGAAAGGTCATGCTGGGCAAGGCTACAGTAGCGGACATGTCGGAGAAAAGCGGTGTGGACATAGATGAACTGATCCGGAAGCTGTCGGAAATGACAGGAGCGTGACCGTATGAAGGAAAAGGTCGGTGAGATATTCTCTATCACAAAGGAGAATCCCCCTGTTCCGGGGTGTACGATCTCAAAGGAGATCTGTGGCGGGAGTAACTACATCGCATATTA
This sequence comes from uncultured Lachnospiraceae bacterium, assembly GCA_902789785.1. Classification (GTDB taxonomy): domain Bacteria; phylum Bacillota; class Clostridia; order Lachnospirales; family Lachnospiraceae; genus Colinaster. Next base: position 15,963 of record CADAPR010000059.1, on the reverse strand, counting down.
CTCTCTGGCCCGGAATACGGATATCAGCGCGGAGATTTATCCGTATTATAAACTGATCATTCTGTGCGATGGACAGGCAGAGGTCTATACGTCAGATGGAGATAAAAGGCAGTTGAAATCAGGTGAAAGTGTTCTGGCTCCGACGGATATTCCGGTAGGCATCCGGTCATCAGAGTCAGCGATCTATACAGAAATTGCAATAAGGAGGGACGATACAATGAATGAAGTGGTAAAGGCAGGAGAAGTATTCAGGCTGGCTGAGCTGGTTCCGTATCAGGATGGCAAGATCGTCAATATGGACGTCGTACATAATGACAAGATGAAATTTGTGGTGATGGCTTTTGACGGGGGCACTGGACTTTCAGAGCATGCCGCACCGGGTGAAGCGCTGATCTTCGCTCTGGATGGTGAGGGCGTTATCGGATATGAAGGAAAAGATCATCCGATCAAGGCAGGCGAGAATTTCCATTTTGCAAAAGGCGGCATGCATTCTGTAAAAGCAAGCGAAAAATTCAAGATGGCACTGTTGTTAACATTGGAATGACAGGAGGAGTAAGCGGTGAGAAAGCATGTAAAAGGTAATGTCAGCTGGGTAGGATATATCGATTGGGAACTGGAGAGATTTCACGGTGATGACTATTCCATCATGAACGGCTCCAGCCAGAACGCCTACCTGCGAGTTCTTGTAGGAACAATACGCTTGGAAACATCTGTAGCAATATTATTCACAACATCCTCCAGCGATGCACCTGAGCGAGTTCTTGTAGGAACAATACGCTTGGAAACATCTGTAGCAATATTATTCACAACATCCTCCAGCGATGCACCTGAACCTATGGATTGTTTGACAGCTTCAATATCTGCCATCTTTATCTGCCGGTAGCTTGCCCCGGATTCATGTAGTACGTCCTTGATGTCTTCTTCCAAAGCACGTTCCATAACTTCACCTACAGTGTGACGTTCTGCATCATAAAAACCATACCTAAAAAGTCTGTCAGCTGTCTGCTCATCAATAGGCATTTCCTTAATCACTTCCAGCACTTCTTCCTGATGTTTTCCCTTGAAATGCTTTAAAAAAGTATTCTTGAACTTTTGGAAGAAATCTTGAAAGGCGTCTTTGATAATAGACGCAACAGATTTCTTTACTTCCGCTTCTATATTGGCTTTTCGCTTATCTAACCGAGCGGATACCTCTGACAGGTAAGTTTCTTCGTTGTGAAGATTCTCAGCTCGTTCATCCAGCTTTTCTGCACGTGCGAAGAGAGCAGATTTATCATGTTCTAATTGTTTTTGCTCTATGCGCAGATTATATTGCAATTGTTTTATTTGGTTGGGGAGCCGTTTGGAAATACCTTCCTCAACGCGCTGTGACACCTCAGATTCGATCATAAGATGTCGGTCGGCTAAATCCCTGCCTTGCTTGTTTAAAGACTTTTCTCGTTTATCTAAGAGCGCCTGTTGCTCTTTAAGGTATTTCTGCATTCGTTCGTTATTCTCTCTTGTTTCGGCTGATGCTTGCCATCTACGGTATTCTTCAGGTGTAACAGAAATCTGTTTAGGTTTTCCAAAAATATTTGTGTCCGGCACAACTTTGTTCTTTTCTTCTTCCGAGACTAATTCTGCGTTTAAAGATGCAATCTTTTCCTGTAGTTTAATGGCAATAGCTTCTTCCTTTTCCATTGAGGCTTTTCCTGGTGCTTTTGGTGTATGTGAGACTGCAACGCCATGTTTCTCGCATATGCGAAGCTTCATATCACGTTCCCATTCGGAAAAAGAAATCTTAGCATTATTCCACTTATTGGAAGGCTTTGATGGGTCAGGTCGTTCAAATCCCATTTGAGCAAGCGCCTTGTTTTGTGAAATATCCAATCCATCCTTTCCATCATAAGTCCATACTTTACGGATATGAAGATGCGGTACAGCTTCATCCATGTGGAGTGCTACGTCCAAGAAGTGTAGGTTATGACCATATATATCAATCAACTCTTTTTGATAATCCTCAAAAATAGCCATGAGAACTTCTACTGGTGGATATCCGTCTTCGGTTGAGCCAATCTGGAAGATGGTTTCCTCAGGACAGGTGTTTTTGCTGTTGAGCAGGTCATCTATGGATTTATTACGTTCAGGATGACGCGCAGCTTCATTGCGGGCATGCTGTTTGCTGAGGCTTTCAGCAAATAAAGACTCATATATGCAATGTTCGTGCTCATCAATAGTAGTGTGAGATTTATCTTTGATATCAATTACGTGTGGATGATTTGTTTCATCATAGTGAATAATGATATTCTCTGACACCATATCAGGATGGACGTTTTCAGCATGCGAGATATCAAAAGAACGATCATTATGATTTCTGTTATATACAGAGCCGGATTTTGTGCTGACTCTTCCGTTGTGGTTTGTTTGTCTATATGCCATATAAATTTCTCCTTTTTCATAATTCAAAACTTGTGGTCAATCTGACCACAGGTGACTTCTGGTCCATTGGACTAGAAGCAAGTAATACAGTTACATATGTAAATATGGTTGTGAGGGATTCCCTAAGCGACACCTTGTCGCGTCAAGGAAATACCCCGTATTAGTTTGTCGCAGACATTCGTCTGCACAAACTCGGGGACCCCAACCTACGCGGTTAGCGGTCATTCGCCATGACAGGCATCTCATAAGGGCTTTGCCCTTGCCGATAGCTAACTCAATCTTTAGGGGCTCTGCCCCGGCGATGCCATCCCCGGTCTCATCGGGAGCTACTGTCTCACCTTCCGGCTCGGTCGGTGCTTCTCGCATTGCGAGAGTCTGCCACTGGCAGACCGCACCCCGGGCGACGCCTTCCCTTGTGCCATCGCAATTGAAATAAAACTTCCGTAGGAACTCTTATTTCAATACGCGATGCTAAAAGGAATCGTAAGATTTTGCTAAAAGCCTACGCTCAATTTCAGCCCAATCAGCATCGGTATAATTACGCTCATCAAAATTGTGAATAGAATTTCTTCTGGATGGAGATTTCGCTAAAGGCTGATAATTCTCTCGTACAGCCTTAATTAACCAACCAGCAACGTTATTAATCTTTGTGCTTTGCTGATTAAGAACCGTTTTTGCTTTTTTACATCGCTCGATGTCGTAGCCAGAAGCAGATAGGATGGATTGAATGTCCTTATCTGATAAACCAAACTCTTTAAAAACTTCTCTAGCATCATCAACAATCGCAGCCGAGTTTTTGGCGTCAGTCGAAAAGTCGGCTCCTATAGTTGTTGAAGAACTCTCTGTAGTAATCTTTGAGGAAGTCTCTGATGTAGTCTTTGTATACGTAACATCATTTTTGGAAAGTGGTTGTCCCGTTTTTGAAAGGTCTTCATTTCTTTTATGGGAAGAGGTGGTAACAAATTTGTTATTACCTAGGTCAAAATTTTGTCCGGATGGAAAGGTAAGTTCCTTAAGAACATCCGGAACAAGTTCCAAATACATGACATTGGAAAGTGGAAGACCGGCAACGACGATATTCCTGAAATGCCTTTTGACAACGCCAAGGGTTTCAAGAAGGATGAGGGCATCTCGTGCCTGCCTCTTTGAAATATTGAACTTCTCCATAAGCTGTTCATAGCTTCTTTGGAGATAGTCTTCATCGTGAAATTTTTTTGAATAAGATACGGACAACGTGGTTTCGTCACGTTCTTCTGTTGGGCGATACCAATAAACGATATCAGCAAGGATAAGGATGGCGAGAGTATTAGTCTTACCATTCTCATTGATAATGGTGTGATACCAAGATTCCGGAATGATATTTCCGGTTAGATTCATGGTGGCAACCTGATCTACAATTGGATTGCCGGATGTAATAGTTATTGTCTTTTCCATATGCGTTTCCTTTCTTTTTCTGTGAAGAAAGGCATAAAAATAGGTGCCTGATTTAAGCACCTATAACTGAATATGCATATGTAATTAGAGATTCTTTTTGGGTGAGGTACCCATATAATATTTGAGGTACCCTATGAGGTACCCAAATATAATATTTGAGGTACCCTATGAGGTACCCAAGAGGAGTTGACGTTGTAATCCTCCTTTTTACTGGATTTCTTGGGTAGAAAATTTTTTCAAGTCCCGTATGCTCCATTTTGGCTTGTTTTCAGGAGGTATCAATTGGTCACATTTGGAAATGATGAACTTATAATAGAGCCGATAATAAAGGCTGCTTTCTGGAAGAATAAAAAGATCCCGTATAAAAATATAGAGAGTATCGAAGCAACAGGAGAAAGTGTATTCTTCCATATGAAAAACTCCAAGGTCATAAAGGTGGATGATCCCGCTATCACTGCTTTTTATACAAGGTTTGGAGATATCTTAAGAGACTACAGGATACCTTTTAAGACAAGTATCAATGAAGTCGGATATGAGTCGATAGAAACAGTAAGAGAAAGAGCAGCATCTGCAAAGGAAACAGCTTTGGCATATGCAAACCTCTCCATTAAGGAAAAGCTTGGTCCTGAATATGAGCTTACAGCCAATATCGCCGAGCGCATCATCGGGACAACACTTGAATTTTTGCTTTTAAAGGATGGTGAGATAGTAAAAGAAGCCAATCTTGACGAAAGCATAGATGGTGTGGAAATTGTCGATGAAATGGATATCGCATTTTTAAACGAATGGGATCCTGCTACCGACTCAGGCCTGTACTTTATTACAAAGGAAGCAAATGAAAGATCTGCATGTGAAGAGTATGTAAAGACTATCATACTTGATGAGCTGTGCGAGATGGATCTTAAAGACTTAGACTGACTGAATTTTAAACAAGTTATTCAACAGATATTAAATGCCTGCAATGCAGGCGTTTTTTATATTTCCCGGCAATAAATGGGAACGACCACACCTGTGTGACAAGTGTGGTCGAAGGGGGAGTATATTTTTTATATGATCATGCCATATGGCACGATTCATCTTGCAAATTCATTTTATAATATCAAGTGTAACAAATCTTATGATTTGTTAAGAAACTGGTTCACTTTTGTTACGTTACCATGATAAAATCATATATATACTATCAGAGTAACAGTAAAGGCAGAGAACAAAAAGGAGACAGATAAGACAGCATGATAGATGCATTTTCGATCCAGATAGCTTTTCTCATATATGAAGCTGTTTTCTGCTTGCTCGCTGCCCTTGTCTATGCTGCGAGCACAGACAAGCTCAAGCTGCGTAAAAGGATAGTAGTGGGACTAAACATCGCCTGCTCTGCAATGCTTGTGTGCGAATACTCATTCTATGCCTACAAGGGAAGCAAAACGCCTCTTGATGTGGCTATCATGTATATCGTCAATGCCGCAGTATATTATCTGATAATCATTCTGATGTTCTTTTATGCGATGCTCATATCCGTAAGACTGTTTGAGAGGTTTGACCTTAAAGAGGACATGCCCTGCAGAAAGCGTATAATCGCAGTCTATATTATCGCGATCGTAGGGATCGCTCTTGTTACGATCTCTCAGTTTAACGGTATCTACTATTATTTCGATGAAAACAACGTATATCAGAGAGGACCGCTCTTTTCACTGGCTACCCTTGTACCTACCCTTGGTACTATCCTTGTAGCAAGCATGGTAATCCAGTTCAGGGAAAAGATAAGCCTAAGCCAGCTCTTTGTCTTGATATCATATCTTATATTCCCGCTTGCGGGAGGAGTGATCCAGGTACTGTTCTACGGAAACTCCCTTTTAAATATCTGTATAGGTCTTTCCGTACTTTTAATGTTCTTTGAGAATGTCGTAAACAAGGAAAAAGAGGTAATAAAGGCATCAAAGACAGAGGTAAGGACAGGTCTTGCCAACGAACACGGATATATCGAATGGCTTAATTCCATGAAGGGCAAGCGTGATCTTATGGATTATGCCGTTGTATTCTTTGATCTTAGAAAGTTTTCCGATATCAACCGAAGCTACGGTATAGAAAACGGAAACAGGGTTTTGGCTGCTTTCGGAAATATAATGATCAAATACATCAACAAGGATGAGATACTGGGAAGACAGTTCGGAAACCAGTTCGTAGCCATAGTAAGAAAGCATAACCTTGATGCGTTCTTAAAGGTATTAAAACAGATCGATGTTTCCTTTACTGATATCCTGACCGGACAGGAAGCACAGGTCAGCCTCTCGGCAAGAGCCGGTGTATATATGATAGACAGAACAGACCTGGCCGGAGAGGATATCTTAGTATTTGCCGGTCAGGCATTAAGTACCGCAAAAGCAAAGAAGGCAGATGATGTCGTATGGCTTACACAGGAGATCATAGATTCGATAGCAGATCAGAAGAAGCTTGAGAGCGAGATAAGAAAAGGACTTATCAATAACGAGTTTAGGCCTTTTTATCAGCCCAAGGTTGATTCATCGACCGGTATGATGTGCGGAGCGGAGGCGCTTAGCCGCTGGTATCATAACGGCGAAGTACTTGCCCCCGGCAGATACATCCCAGTACCTCAGATATCGGTAAATATATCAAGAAGAAACCTCGATGATCCAAACATCGTAAAAAACATAGATGAGGTAGTAACAGACGCAGGCATTCCCAAGGATCTTATCGAGATAGAGGTTACCGAGAACAAGGATGAAGCAGCGATCTCAGTTTTAAAGAACTTTGTGGATTCTCTTCATGAGCTTGGCTACAAGGCATCCATCGATGATTTCGGAAGTGCGAGCTCCTCTCTTATGCTCCTTAGAGAGATAAACTTTGATACGCTCAAGATCGACAAGGGCTTTGTAGATCTTGCAAAGCAGAAGGACCTTGCGATACTTACTCATATAGCAAAGATAGGAAAAGAGCTTCACGTTGATATAGTAGCTGAGGGCGTAGAGCATAAGGAACAGATAAAGACGCTTGATAACCTGGGCGTAAATGTTATCCAGGGATTTTACTTTGACAGGCCTCTGTCACACGATGACATGACAGAAAGACTTAAAAGCCCTGTCTATGATGTATAGCTGTTAATCTAATATCCTTCTTTACAGGACATAAATGGGGCACTATGCCCCATTTGTTTTAGACAGGAAAGGTAAAAAAGATGAAAAAAAGGATAATAAGAGTATTTGTCATCTTTGCGATTCTTCTTGCGATAACTGCCATCATATCCGTTCATGGCGTAAACAGATATATCGATACACATACATGGGCAACCATATCCATATCGGGGGAAAATCATTCCGACACATATGATGCCTTTAATAAAGAACATGAATATCTAAAGAAAGACCGCATACAAATCGCTAAGATATCTCTACTTATAACGGATATAGATCATAACGGAGATGTTGCCTTTAAGGTTGAAAGAGGAAGCCTTTTTGATGATAACGGCAAAGAGATAAAAAAAGATACCATATCTAAAAATATAAAGAAAAGCTACAAGACCGATAACGGGTATATAGACTTACTTGTTACCGGTTCAAGATACGAATGATAAACGGGAGGAGCAAAAGTGTTTTATCTGATCGATCAGACTCTTAAGGAAGCTAAAAGAGATGAACTTAAAAACAGTGACAGACAGTATGTGGCTGTACTGTCTTTTGAAGAATGGAAAAATGAAAGAGAGAGCTTTGAATACGGGATAGATATAGAACCTGAGCTTTCCGAGATATATACGACAAAGGCTGAAGTAAACTATGATTCCCTGACAGGTTCGTTTTCCATACCTCACAGAGACGATCTGAGTGCAGAAGATTCCAAGTTTGCCTTTGTGCTTGATGAGAAAGGAATCGTCTTTATAGATGACAGCGGAAAGGCAAGTGAGCTCATCGAGAGCATAATAAAGGTCAAGAAGTGGAAGTTCCCAAGTCTTGAGAGATTCATATATGATTTCCTTGATCAGATAGTCATAGATGACTTAAGACTCATGGAAAAGTATGAAAGAGAACTCGATCGAATGGAAAAAAAGATGATGGAAGGCGATGATGACTTCCCGTCTGTAAGGCTTAATGATATAAGGAGCGATATAAGAGATCTGAGGATACATTATGAACAGCTCATGGATCTTGGCCAGGAACTTGAGGAGAATGAGAACAATTTCTTCAAGCTAGAAAATCTGAGATACTTCAGACTGTTCTTAAACAGGATGGCCAGACTTCATGATACATCAACATCGCTTCGTGAATATACCATGCAGCTAAGAGACCAGTACAAGGCTCACCTTGATATAAAGCAGAACAGGATAATGACGGTCTTAACCGTTGTTACGACCATATTTATGCCGCTTACTCTCATTGTCGGATGGTACGGCATGAACTTTAGATACATGCCTGAGCTTGAATGGAAATGGGGGTATCCTGTGATAATCGCTGTCAGCCTGATTATCGCCGTTTCAAGCCTGCTCTTCTTTAAAAAGAAAAAGTGGCTGTAGCATTAAGAGATTTAAAAATGAGTACAAGAGTATTTTATGAACTTTAGCAGATGGAATGCTGCTAAGAACCGTTTAGGACAGGTGACAGGGTAGAAGCATGAGCAGTGAGATAAAGATGAGCGTTTCTTCAATGACACGCACCAAGGATTCAAAAGCAGTATATGTGATGTTTTCAGACAATGAAAAGACTGCTGAGTTTTCTCTGCCGGGAGTAAACCTTATAAGCAACAGAGGCTTTAGCGATGAAGAGATAGATCAGCTTAAGGATTATATAAACAATGAAGCGGACTCTATCTATGCCCTTGCAAAGCAGGTCAATCCCATGAAGGCATTCATGGGTGACAGATGAGCATAGGAAAGGTGACCGTATGGTAAACATGATCGCGGTAATGATAGCCTTTGGAGCTATCATCATGGTAACAAACATTGTAAGATACTGGCTCTTTTTAAAGAGCACAAAGGACGTTTTATCTTCCGGTGTATCTCAGGACAGGATATGGGAGATCGTTGCACTTGCTCTTTTAGTGTTCTTCCTTGTGGGATACATACTCGTCGGACTTTTCGGTAATCCCGATCTTATGATGGCAGGCATTTTGTATGGCGGGAGCATCTTTGTCGCGATAGTAGAGACTCTCCTGTTCAGACTCATAAGAACGGTAAAGGAAAACTGTCTAAGCATCGCAGAGACTCTGATCGGCGTTGTCGATGCAAGAGATCCCAACTTAAAGGGTCACAGCAGATATGTAAGAAACGTTACCATGCTTTTGTATGATCACATACCTGCTTCAAAAAGAGAGGGGATAAACAGGGTGAGTCTGGAGTTTGCATCCCTTATGCATGATGTGGGAAAGCTCGGTATCCCCGAAGAGATATTAAACAAGCCCGACAAGCTAACGGATGATGAATGGCTGATCATGAAAAATCATCCTAGGCTTGGTGTAAATATCCTAAAGCCTTTAGGATCATTTAAGGAGATCCTGCCCTGGATAGAATATCATCATGAGAAACTTACGGGAAAAGGATATTACGGAATTCCCGATTCGCAGATCCCCTATGCGTCAAAGATAATAGCTGTTGCGGATACCTATGCGGCCATCACCATGAGAAGATCCTACAAGCCGCCAAGAGCCCATGAGGAAGCATTAAAGATAATGAAGGAAGTTTCTGGAGAACAGCTTGACCAGGATCTGGTCGAGATATTCTGTAACATCCCCAAGATCGATCTTGTGGCATGTGTACCCGATACGGTTGAAGTATAAAGGAAAGAGCAATGAATAAAAAACTCATTCTTATTATAGTTTCGGTATTGCTTCTGATATCATTCGCCGCTCTTTTGGCATACGGCCTGACTGAAGTTTACTACTATAACAATCCAGAGGTTGAGATACATATCTCAGCAACTAAGAATTCTGATATAGACATTGTGATCCTTTCCTACAATGAAAGATCAAGATTCGGAATGGATCCCGAAAAGGAGATAAAGATCTTTGAATGCGCAAACAGCCTGCGCAAACTGTATGAACAGATCGAAATCGGGATGGATGAACCGAGATACTTAAAAGCCGAGGTGAGCAAACAGCCCGGTCAGGCAACGATAAGACTAAAGGGATATGCAACAAAGGATGGAGCGAGGAAGGAAATCGATGAACTTATCATACTCGATGTTAATGTAACGGATGTCGTCCTTGACTGAATATGTATTTTGGGAAGTCTGCATACTGCAGGCTTCTTTTTTTGCCTTTCACAGATTTTTCATAAACTGAACACAGATTGCACAAATTGTCTCTGTATGATCCTGATATAGAATAAACGATCTTTAACAAGGAGGACAAAACATTGTTAAATATAAATCTAAAAAAGATCATACCTTTTGCTCTGATAGGCACACTGCTTCTTTCAGGATGCAACATATCAACGACTCTTTCGGATGATACAGTCGCAAACGATGCATTTTCACAGACAGTAAACACTGTAAAGAACGAGGCATCGGCAGATGATGATATATCCGCATCCGATGTATATGACGCCGCATTCACCAAAAGAGATCTATCGGGTGAATATGATGAGGATGAAGCAGTCTATATTACGCTGTCAGGTGACAGTGCAAGCTGTGATGAAGGAAAGGTTACCGTAAACGGATCGGATATCACGATAACAGAGGAAGGAACATATATCCTTTCGGGAAATCTAAACGGCAGTGTCATCATCGATGCCACAAAGGAAGACAAGATACAGCTTGTGCTTGATAACGCTCATATAAACAGCGATGACTTTGCAGCCATCTATGTAAAACAGGCAGATAAAGTATTCATCACGCTTAGCGAGTCTTCAGACAACTCTCTTTCAAATTCAGGTGAATATGTTCAGATAGATGATAACGATGTAGATGCCGTGATATTTGCAAAGGATGATATAACGCTTAACGGATCGGGAAATCTTAAGATCACAGCGAGTGAAGGAAACGGGATAAGCGGCAAGGACGAGGTTACGATCACAGGCGGCACTTATGAGATTAACGCATCAAAGCATGCGATCAGGGCAAAGGATACCCTTGCGATCGCAGACGGAACATTTAAGCTGACTGCAGGTGAGGACGGCCTTCATGCCGAGAACTCGGATGATGAGACTCTTGGAAGCATATATATATCAGACGGTGATTTTTCTATAGAGGTTAAGGATGATGCTATACATGCAAATACATTTTTACAGATAGATAACGGAACATTTGATATAACAGCCGCAGAAGGACTTGAGGCAACTTATATACGCATCAATGACGGAAATATCAATATAAATGCATCTGATGACGGAATCAATGCGGCATACAAGTCCTCCGCATATGTTCCGACCTTTGAGATGAACGCAGGCAGTGTTACCATAAATATGGCCCAGGGCGATACCGACGGAGTGGATTCAAACGGAAACATCATAATTAACGGCGGAACGATAGATATCACAGGTCAGTCAACCTTTGATTATGACGGAAATGCTCAGTATAACGGAGGCACTCTTATCGTTAACGGTCAGCAGGTAAGCTCCATACCGAATCAGATGATGGGCGGCGGGGGCCCGGGCGGCATGATGAAAGACGGTGCAAGAGAAGGCTTTGAAAGAGGAAATTTTGAAAACGGCGATCTTGAAAACGGCTCTGAAAGAAGACAGCCTCCAAAAGATATGATGAGACAGCAAAATCAATAAATTTCCATCTCTATACAGGGGTCTTTCGTTTCTGCCAAAGAAGGACCCCTTTTACATATTGGTTTACATAAATATATATTCTTAAAAGATACAGATCAGAAAAAAATAAGTATCCGAAATATCCCTATACAGCATCAGAATCGCAAAAAGGCATTTTTACTATGAATCGACTCCCTTTTGCATTATAATATACATGATGATCTTTATATTAAGAACATTGCGGTAAAGACCATATGATGGAAAGGGAATGAAGATGAATAATAACAACAGACAACCCAATATCGATCTGGCTGCGATCATCAATTCAATAGATGATAAGAAAGCTGTTGAGTTCTATGAAAAGAGCAGCGCACAGGCAAAGGATATCCTAAAGGATGAAGCCAAGATGGAAGAGCTTTTAAGCAACCTTAAGGACACGCTTAAAAACGTTCCGACAAAGGATACGGCACTGGCTTACATCCCTCTTATGATGTCTCTTGTAAGAAGCTATGTTAAGAAGGAATATACCAAGGCCGGGAAGGAAGCAATGAGCTATATCGTTGTCGCTCTGCTCTACTTTGTATCCGAACTTGATCTTATCCCGGATACTATCCCGGATGTAGGATATGCCGATGACATCCTTGTTATCGCCGGATGCCTTGATCTTGTAAAGAAGGATATCGAAGCCTACAGAGCATGGCTTAAGGATAACGGAAAAGAAGAGTTCAACTACATCCCCGATTATGAGAACGTAGCGGATGCAGCAAAGGATTACAGCAAATTTACGGATGCTTTCTTTAAGGGTAAAAAGCCTGCAAAGAAATGATCGATAAGATAATGGCATATGAGATGAACGTGGCTGCTAAACGCAGTCACGTTTTTTTCTGTCCGAGCATTTTTCTATGAATTAATGCCTTTTTCGATTATAATTAGAATATATGCAATGATAGTGACTTATGCGTGAAAGGATGAGCGGTTATGATCATATATGATGCAAGAAGGATCAAAGCCTATGAATACCTTGGGACTCTTTGTGAATACTGCGGAAAGGACGATGAGTTTAAGGAAGGGCTGTGGGAAGAGCTTATCCTTGACGTTGAACTCATGGGCGAGTTCATGTACTACCTGGACAACCACAGCATTCTGGATTCAATGAGATTTAAAGGCTATTCTCTTACCGACCTATACTTTTTCAATATGAGAAGAGCGGAAGTGAGACAGGATATCGGAAAAAACTATGCGGATTCTGACAAGGAAGCCATGGTACTTGATACATTCAGGCTGATGGCAGCATTTAAGAGGGATCCGGAGAAATATATAAAAAAAATAAATGACAGTCTCGGAATGGATATGTGACAGATGAAAAGGGAAAGAGGAAATCTCATATATATAAAGGACAGCGATCACGCGGATGCCGAAAGCTATATAAGAAGCATTCTTGATCGCAATGAGATATTAAAGTGGGCATACATACTTCATGACAAGGATATATATAACGAGCATGATATGAACTCTAAAAGATTCGGGGCTCAGTACTGCTGGGCTGACGGTTTTGAGGGTATGGAAGAGTATTCTTCAAGAGAGGAATATATTGAAGATCAGATGAAGAAGCCGCCTTTTATCGGGGATAAGATGACTGACATGTGGGTCGTTCTTGTGATAACAAACAAAAGCTGCAACAAGGAAACCGTCGCCGGCTGGTTTGACAGGCATTTCTGTGAAATAAGCAGAGCGATCGACAGATCCGAGATCATAGATCAGATAAAGAGGCTCACTTATGAGGATAAGGGATCAAGACTTATTGAAAGACATCTTTATCCTGATGATGAAGTAAAGGCAAACTTTGACTTTAGAAGCTATGTCAATGATCAAACAAAAGTAAACAGAAGACTAAAAAGACTTAAGGATATATTCATACCGAGACATATACTGGAGTAGAAGGAAAAAATGAAAAGAATATTTAGAATCTTGATTATCACGGCGATTTTTGTCCTTGCAGGCTGCGGCAGTAGGGATGAGCAGGCAGATAAAGAGACTGAGACAGACAGAGGATACGCGGTAGAAAGTCAGGGTGAAACCAAAAAAGAAGAAAAGGACACCCCAAAGGAAACAGAGCAAACACAGGAAGAAGTCGGCAAAGAACCGGTAGAAGATATCATAGAGGATGAGGATGATAAAGATGATGATATCGTGATGTATTATTCCGATGATAAGTCTGTGGCCTTAAAGATCAACTACACAAAGAAGACTGCCGTTATCATAGACGGAAACGATAAGTTTCCCGTAGAGATATCCATGGCGCCGTATGGCCCCTATATCGAAAAATGCGATGTCAATGATGACGGAAAGGACGATTATCTCATCGCCGAGTGCGAAGGAAACGGAACAGGCTTTTGCGTGTATGGTCTGTGCATCCTAAAAAACAACGGCAGTGATTACGATTTTTATCGCTATGACGGAAATTTCTTATCTGATCTGTTAAAAGAGCGGATATCATATTCGTATGATAATGATACAGGGGAAGTGACATTTACGATAGACAATGAAAAGCCTCTGACATATAAAAAGCTGACAAATAAAGACTATGAATTACAGGATGTCATATGGTCAGACATCATAAAGATAAGATTCATCGATAAAAAGCCGTACATCCTGGCACCGAGCGGCTATATCTACAAGGATATACCGATGCCCGACTACGAAGGGTCGCTTGATGTCACAGCTTTGATCGATATAAACAGCGACCTGAGCGTAAGCCTTAAAGATATACTGCCTGATAAGATCCCACAGGAGGCGGATGATACCGAGTAGATAAAAGGAGAACAAAGATGAAAAAAACACTCATATGTCTTGCGATTATGCTGACAATGATGACAGGCTGCGGCAAGAGCCGCGGTGAGGACTGGCTGTCCAAGCAGGGTTATGAGATAACAAAAAAGAGCGCTGTAAAGAGCTTTACCTCTGCTACATATTATCAGGACAGGGAAGATGAGACAAAGAGCTACTCAAACGGCGAGGTGGAAATACCGATAAAGGTATCCATAGATGAAACAAAAGAGGACTGTGATAAGGGACGCAAAAAGGTGATACTCACCACAAGCCTTGATCTTTCTGTAAGCGGTGATGATCAGCTTGTATGGTATATAAGCGCCTTTGACAGATACAGCGGTACAGAGTTTTACGCTCCTACTAAGAAGAGCAATACATTTTCACTGACGATAAAGAATGACAAAGGCGACTATGACATAGAATCAAAGCTTAGCGGCAAGATAGAGGACAAGCTCTTTATACGTACGATAACAGTAGACTGTCCTGAAGACTATGACGGAGCTGTATTCGAGATAGGATACGGCAGTGTTGAGATGCTGAATGAGTTTCAAAACTCTGAGATCCAGGAAAGGGAAAGAAGGATAGACGAGACTCCGTTCTTCCCTACAAACGGACATCCCTATTACTTTGTATCATATGATGATAAATGATATTGAGAGCTTCATGGTATGAGTTCAAAAACTTGAAAGGAGGCAGGCATGGATCTTAAAGAAGCCATAAGACTGAGACACAGTGTACGTCAGTACAAGGATGAACCTATAAGCGAAGAACATGTTAGCAGGCTTAATGAGATAATAAAGCAGTGCAACATTCAGAGCGGACTTAATATGCAGCTTGTCTGCAATGATCCTGAATGCTTTGATGTTTTCCTTGCTCACTACGGGAAGTTTGAGAATGCTGTCAACTACATAGCACTTATCGCAAAGAAATCTATCGATAACAGGGAAGAACTTGCAGGATACTTCGGACAAAAGATCGTACTTGAAGCCCAGATGATGGGCCTTAATACCTGCTGGGTAGCCGGTACATACGGAAAGAAAAGGGGAAACCTCATCTTTCAAAGAGCATAGACAAGTTCTGTGACATGCCTGTAGACAAGATGCCCGACTGGTTCAGGGAGGGAGTCGAGGCAGCTATGCTTGCTCCCACTGCCATTAACCAGCAGAAATTCAAAATAAGCCTTGTTAACGATGAAGCTGTAATAGAAGCTAAGCGTGTTCCAATGGCAAAGATAGATCTTGGAATAGTAAGATACAACTTTGAAGTATACAGCTCACACAAGACCAGATAGGATCTTATTATATATGAATGAAATGACTAAAGATCAGATAAGGGACTTCATCATATACTATTTTAATACCGAGCCAAGAGATCACTCAGCAAAGGATGAAAGAGAGTTTTACAAGCTCATAAGAACAGAAACGGATGTCACTGAAGACATCGTTGAGAATGATATGATAAACGACAGTGCAAAAAACAGACATCCCGGATATCATGATCTTTTAAACGAACTGTTCATAAACGGAAAATGCAAAGAGCATGCACTTGACTGGGCAAAGATATATGTGACTGACAAAATGGAGTTT
>CADAPR010000058.1 GCA_902789785.1 uncultured Lachnospiraceae bacterium | reverse complement strand
CCTATCTGTCTAAGCTTAAACTGAGCATAATCGCTCAAAAGGCGCATATTTTCGACATTCATGACAGATGAAGAACTGCTATAACTGCCGTTTTTATTAAATCCTAAATTAACTACATCAGATTTTCCGTCTTTTATTCCGGTTATCCCAAAGACATTTACCGGATCGTCGTTGATAAGTCCCTTTGTCTTTAGCGAGTCTTTTATCATGCTGTTGATCTTGTCTTCGTCTGTCTCGTTGTCTGCATCAACGGTATTGTCCGCGACCCTGTAGTACAACAGAGCTCCGGGCAGTATCTGCCTGTCTTTAAAGCGCTTTGCACTCTCCTTCATGCCCTCGCTCATATATACTACGAGCTGCAGCTGAAGTCCATAGTAGAAGTTGAGCAGTGAAAAGTCCCTGTTTCCGGTCTTGTAGTCTATTACCTTTACATATACGGCATCATCGCTTTCAAGCGTATCTATCCTGTCTATACGGCCGTTTAGCTCCATCTTTTCCTGCTTATCGAGCGCGACATTTATCTCATCCAGAGTATCTATCCTCTTAAAGGGTATCTCCAGAGCCGAAACTTTGTACTGTCCTGCCTTTAACTGATATGTCAGAACGTCTATTGCCTTGTTTAGGACTTTTGACATCTTTTTGTAGATATATCTGTTTGCTTCATTCTCAAACAGGATGCTTCCGGATTTTATAACGCTTTCTTCAAGTGCCCTGCTTATTATCTCTTCAGTCCTCTCAGGTGTCATATCGGTCCATGAAAGGCCAAGATCTGCTACACTGTTGCCGTATTTTTCGAGCACTTCATGGAAAATGCTTCCAAGATCCCTGTTATCGATATCATAGGTCTCTCGCTCCTTAAGAGTAAGCCCGTAGCGCAAAAAATACGAATAGGCACAGCCTGCAAACTGCTCCATCCTGCTTATTGACGCAAGAAGCCTCTCTCCGTAGAGGATCCCGGCTATCTTTGCATCTATGCTCTCATCTCTGTAGCGGTAGAAACTGTTGTTTATGAACATCTCAAGAAGCGATCTTGTTGCTGTGTCACCAAGTGATAACATCAGCGATATCGCCTGCATGAGTTGATCTAAATCTTTTTCATTAAGGTCATGATCTGCATATTCACGAAGCTTTGAGCATACATACTCCTTAAGATATGCCTCATTGCCTATCTCCTTAAGCCCGCCGTTTAGATCAGGGTGCTTAACCTCTAGCTTTGGAAATATCTTTCTTATGACGGGAATGATGTAGGCGCATCTCATGCTCCTGCCCTCGTTATCGACACTGCTGTATGACATATACAGCCTGTCTGATGGCTTTACGAGATTGCTGTACATGTAAAAGCGCTGTATGAATATCTGCTGCCTGGGAGTAGGTGCCAGTTCAAGGTCCATATCATTTCCCGCAAGATATTCGCGTTCCATATCTGAAAGGATGCTGCACTTTGAGTTCTTTCTGGGCACATAGCCGTCGTTTAATCCCAAAAAGAAGAGATATTTAACGGGCTTTAATCTGCTCCTTTCCATGTCTCCGACTATAACCTTGTCAACGCCCTGAGGGATCGTGCCTACGCTTATCTCCTCAAAGCCGGCTTCAAGTATGTCATAGAATTCCTCAAGCGTTATCTCTTCCTCGCCTAAAAGACCGCATATCTGCTCTAACAGCTCCATAGTCAGCCTGTATATCTGGGCATACTCTTTTTCCTTGGTGAAATCGCCCATTTCCCTAAAGCTGTCCTCAAAGATCTTTAAGCGGGAATACAGATCATTCTTTTCATAGCACTCATATAAGGCCCTGACATATACATTTGCCCTAAGCTTCCCCGACGGCCTGATATCAGCGCTTAAGACAGGATCTATGCTCTCGATCAGATTCTCTCTTATCGTATTTATCTTGTTAGCCAGTTCTATGTCATCAGCTGCGATATAGGATTCGTAGCGTTTTTTACCCTTAAGCCCTGTCTTTATGCAGAAATTCTCAAAGATATCCGTATCGTTTTGGTCAAATCCCGCTATCCCGCTCCTTAAAAATCTTATAACGCTGTCTCTGTCAAAGTTTTTCTGTATCATCTTAAGAAGACTCTTTGTATACTCAACAAAGGGATTTAGTACTATAGCCCTGGTCTTGTCTATATACACGGGTATATCAAAGTCTTCAAAAGTCCTTATGATATGATTCTCATAGCTTTCGATATTTCCGGTAATCACAGCCATCTCGCGATACTGCGCGCCTTTAAAGAGAAGCTCTCTTATATTCATCGCAAGATGTCTTACTTCATCCTCTGTATCAGATGCTTCATAAAGAGCAAGTTCTTTAGGATCACCCTGGTATGTATCAAAAGGATATCTGAACAGATTCCTTTCAAGATACAAGAGCGAGGGCTTGTTTGCAAAGCGGTGATTCCTCTCGCAGATTATGTCCTTTTGTATCTCGATGTCATTTTCCTTTGCCGCTCTAAAAAGCGTCTCATACGTCTTGTGAGTCAACGCAAAAAGCCCATCCTTGCCGTTTGCATTCTTTTCAAGGGTGAGCGTTATATATACCGTGTCGCACAGCTTCATGAGCGCAGTCACTACTCTCATCTGTACCGGAGTAAAACCGGTAAATCCGTCAAATACGACCACGCTGTTTTTGATAAGCCTAGATTCCTCAAGCTTTGAAGCAAGAAGATCCATTGATTCTTCTGTTGTTATATATGAATCCTTGATATAATCCAGAAAATCGGCATACAGCACCCTCAGATCCTTAAGTTTTGCCTTAAGAGCTCCCTTGGATTCACTGAACTTTATCAGTTTGTCCAGTTCTTCGGGACCTATCCTGTACTGCATGAATTCGCAGATAGATGATTTGACTTCATGTATGAAGCCGCTGCGCTTTAGATTTGAACTGAGATATGGAAGTTTCTCCTTTATGTCAGAGGCAAGCCTTCTTAATACAAGACTCTTGCCTGTATCATCTAATACCAGCCTGTTTTCACAGTTGGTCTCTTCAAAGATTCGATGCGCAAGACGCAAAAAGCTGAGGACATCGATATTCATGATGCCTCCGCCTGCTATCCTTACCATATCAGCCTGTGTCTGCATGGTGAACTGATCCGGAACGATCACAAAGTACCTCTTGTCCCGGTTTATTTTCGCCATCTGATCTATGGTCTTATATATGTATTCGCTCTTACCGGTGCCTGAAGCACCCGTTATCATCTGCAATCCCATTAAAATACACTCTGTCCCAGTATGCTGCGCTCCTTCTCAAGCCTTATCTGATCATCTATCGCCTCGCATGCCAGCTTGACTATCCGTATGTCATAAGCCTTTCCGCCCTGAGCGGTAAGCTCTTTCTTGATCTGTTCAAGCTCGACATCTTTCTGTTCGAGTCTTGAGATAAAGTTTGCGATACCTACGATCCTTGCTATCTCAGGTATCTCATCGGCTCTTAACCCCTTGTAGCCGTCACCCTTCCATTTCTCGTGGTGATAGAGTGCCGCGTCGCTTATCTTTTCAAGTTCGAGCTGGTTTATGATATCATAGCCGATATCGACATGCTTTTTATATACTTCATATTCCTCGTCGGTAAGCTCGGTCCTGTCCATATATACATCCGGGATACCGATCTTTCCTATGTCATGCAACAGACCTGCGTAGTAATATGTCTTTAACTCCTCTTCTTTGCGTACCCCCATCTTTCCTGCAATGAGCCTTGTCCAGATCGCGGTAAGCTCGGAATGCTTTGCCATCTGCGGTGATTTTGTCTCAAGCGTTTTGTACATGGCGACTAGTATCTTAAGGTTTACATCTCTTCTGCCCGCTTTTCCCTTTTCAATGAGTTCGCTTAGGTTTTCCGTATATTTTCGCTTGTTTATCCAGTAATTGGTCATGCCGTAAACTATAAAGTTTGCGGTAGCCATGAAGCCTGTCATGATATATACGAATCTCTCGCAGAACTCCTTCGAGTACATGTCTACCATCTTGTTATTTATATTTATCGAGAATACGACAGCCATGAACAGGCAGCTGAACAGTCCCAGTACATTGCCCCATAAAAGGCCCAGTATGAAGACAGACAGTACAGCTATCATGAGTGCCACAAAGCATGCGATCTGTCCCAGTCCTCCCGACAGGACTACCGTCAGTACAACGCCCGTGACTATCCCGATGCAAACTACATCCACATAAAGATATGTCTTGTGTGCGCTTATCTCTGAATCAATGAACCATGCCGTTAACGAGATCGTAAACAGCATGACATAGTTATCAAGCCCCATGCGCGCAGAATAAACTATCGCCCAAATCGTGGCGATACACGCAACACGCTTAAGCCAGAGAGACATCTTGTCATCATGAGGTCTCTCTGCAAGGCATTCAATTATGTGTTCAATCAACTGTTCCGCTCTCGATATCATCGGCTAATATCTTTATCTTTCCTTCTCTTATAAGTTCGCAAACGGCATATGCAAGCTTGGGCTCAAACTGCTCGCCGTTGTCATTTTCAAAAACATTTATTATATATTCCTTGGAGCAGGGCTTCCTGTAGACTCTCTCCGAGTTCATGGCATCAAGCGTGTCAGCGACCGCTATTATCCTTCCCTCCATGGGGATCTCGTCACCCTTTAATCCGTCAGGGTATCCCTTGCCGTCATATCTCTCATGGTGATATCTGGCGCCGTAGAATATCTTCGGATAGAATGTCAGCTCCTTTAAGATATCAGAACCCCATTTGGTATGGTTCTTGACTATCTTGTATTCCTCATCGGAAAGCCCTTCAGAGTTGTTCAGTATCCTGTCGGGTACCGCTATCTTTCCGATATCATGCAATAGCGCTGCATTGTATATGACACGTAATGATGACGGATCGGCGGCATATCCGCTCTTTTCGGCTATGAGCTTTGAATATCTTGCAACTCTTAGCGAATGTTCCTTTGTATACTGATCCTTTTCATCTATCAGTGCGCTTACTATGGCAACAGAATCAAACATTGCCTGGTCGACCTTTTCAAGCTCGTCTCCGAGCTCCTTCATAAGTCTCTTTTCCTGCGCATCCTGATCTATACGGTTCTTTTTATAAAAAAGGTTCCCGACAAATGATGCCACAAAGGTACATGCATACATCAACGGGAACGTAAATGCGTATTCATCGCTGTAGTGATACGGGAGCATGTTTCTGACGGGAGTATAGAAAATTACAATGCTGAATACCAAAAAGAATGTGCACCATCCCAGACCGACAGGCATGCCGAACTGGACGAATATGACAAAGACCGCCAGAAGCCCCCAGTAGTAGCTTATTCCGTCATTGACGCCGAACAAGCCGTAGAAAGTAAGGACTACTCCCAAAAAGATAAGAAAGTTTAAAAGAAATCCTTTTTTATTTCGTACACGTCTGCATATGAACGGTATCAGTATAAGTGCCGTACCGATCATATATGCAGACAGTACCGTTTTTAATTGATCAACGTTTTTAAAGTTTACAGCGTATATGATGATACCGAAAAAGAACGCAACCTTGCCCAAGGTTTCGTAATCGAGATCCATATTCTTCTCATAATCATAAACCGTCCGGATGAGCTCCGGCATCTTCAATACGCTTTTCATAACCAAGTATTACCGTTTATTCCTCGGGTCCGTTCTTTAACATGATATTTGTCAGGATTCCCAGGATGAGCGCGCATGCTATCGAGGTTATCGTAACACTGCCAAAGTTAAGAGTAAGGCCTCCGATACCTGCTATAAGTATAACAGATACAACAAATAAATTCTTGTTCTTGTTAAGGTCGACAGCCTGTACCATCTTAAGTCCGGATACGGCGATAAAGCCATAAAGTGCCATGCAGACACCTCCCATTACACATGAGGGGATCGAATTTACAAATGCCACAAACGGTGCAACAAATGCGATAAGTATCGCTCCGATTGCTGCTGCGATGATGGATGCAACGCTGGCATTCTTTGTTATGGCAACACATCCTATGGATTCACCGTATGTCGTATTGGGACATCCGCCGAAGAACGCTCCGACCATTGAACCTATACCGTCTCCCAGTAACGTCCTGTGAAGGCCGGGATCCTTTAACAGATCCTTTTCTATGATAGATGAAATGTTCTTGTGATCAGCGATATGCTCGGCAAATACTACAAATGCCACGGGAACATATGCTGCAAATATCGTCAGTATATAGCCTCCGTCTATTCCCTCGCTGAAAGCTCCGAAAGCAGTCATAAACGTGAATGTCGGAAGCGTAAAGAATGTTGAGAGTCCGACTCCGTTTGCTACCAGTGCCTTATAGGGCTCTGTGCTTAATACCTTAATTGAATCGATGCCTGAAGCATTTCCGATAGCCGTAAGTACTGCTGCGACCGCATATCCTGCAAGTATTCCGAAGATGAATGGAATGAGTTTTCCGAACTTCTTTCCGTATACAGAGCATGCCATTGTAACACCGAGTGTCACAAGACCGCATAACAATGCTACAAGAGGGCTTGCAACGGCTGCTCCGTCAGCGTCCTTTACCCCGCCTGTAACTATATCTCCTACCGCATTTCCTGCAAGCGAAAGACCGATTATCGCAACTGTGGGGCCTATTACTACTGCAGGCATGAGCTTGTCGATCCAGTCAACGCCTACAAGCTTGACAACAAGAGCTATCACCACATAAACAAGTCCTGCAAAGATCGCTCCAAGGATCAGTCCGATATATCCGACAGCCACTGAGCTCGCACCTGCGAAGGCTGCTGCCATCGAACCTAAGAATGCGAATGATGATCCCAAGAATACCGGGCTCTTCTTTCTTGTGAAGAACACATAAACAAGGGTTCCTACACCTGCGCCGAACAATGCCGCAGCCGGTTCCATTCCGTTGCCTACTATGACCGGAACGACCAGTGTCGCCGCCATAATGGCAAGAAGCTGCTGAATGGCAAATACGATCAATTCGCCAAACTTGGGTTTGTCTTCAACCTGATAAATTAGTTTCATGTAAACCTCCCAAACACTATGAATTTTTAACAGTGAACAGAGTCTCAAATACCGACTCGCACACCCCTCCAGCGTTTAGGTTATCATAGGGATTTTTATTTGTAAAGAAGTTGTGATATATTTAATCTGATAGATTTTTAACAGTACAAAAAAGCCTTAAGGAGAGCCTATGAAAGAGAAGCTTTACACCATACCGATCAACGATGCAGTCAATGCCAACGACGAATGTCCCATGTGCTATATAGAGCGCTCGATCGAGCAGGATCTGATGGATTTTGTCTTAGGGAGCGGTTCGTCATACATGGAATCAGATATACGCGAAAAGACCGACG
Source organism: uncultured Lachnospiraceae bacterium (assembly GCA_902789785.1). Taxonomy (GTDB): domain Bacteria; phylum Bacillota; class Clostridia; order Lachnospirales; family Lachnospiraceae; genus Colinaster. The sequence goes on along the minus strand of CADAPR010000058.1, from coordinate 2,070 downwards.
AGGCAGGTTTTTGCAGGACGCATTTCAAAAAGATGTATGATTACGGAAATACTCTGGGAAACGCCTGGATCATGAAGACTCATATGAAGAAGATGATGGACGAGATGTGGCAGGCAAAGGCTCTCTATACAGTCACCAAAAACGGGCCTGTCGCTATGCTCAAGCGCTCGACCACTCCGGGAGCCAACGCATTCAGCGCATGGGTCAACAAGCGAAATAAAAAATGCTATATATGCAATGCATTTGAAGAAAACTATGACAGATATCTGATGACGTTTTTTGATATGTATTTCAAAGACAGTGATTTTAAGGAAAAAGTCAATTCCCACAAGGGATTCTGTCTGCCTCACTTCGGGGATATGCTAAACTATGCCACATGTCATCTTTCAGACAAGCAGCAAAAGGAGTTTTCAGACACCTTCTTTCCTCTCATGGAAAAGAGCATGCAGCGTCTGTACAAGGATGTGTCATGGCTCATAGACAAGTTCGACTACAGATACAAGGATGCGGACTGGGGAGATTCCAAGGAGGCTTTGCAAAACTGCATGCAGAAGCTTAAGGGAGGTTACCCGGCAGATCCTGTCTACAAGCAGCAAAAAAGGTCCACAACTCCGCCATCATCGACGTGTTGAAGACCTTAATAACCTTGCTAGTTAGCCGTTAGCTTTTTGAATGTCTGAAGATACTCGATTATCTTCTTGTTAAGCTGCTCCGGCTTGAATGACGCCAAGCCCATTGATTCGACCGTAAGACCCTTTATGGTGTAGTTTATCATGTTCTCAAACTGTTCTATATCCACACCGTTTCTCATGGCCGGCATCAAAAGCTTTGCCCTGTATTTGTCAAACATGTCCTTATAGACCTTTAAGGCAGCGACCGCACCGTCTTCTGTATCACTTCTGTTTTCGGATATCGCATTTTCAATGAACTCGTTCATATATGGATAATTCTTGAGCACATTTAGCTTGGCCGTCTCAAGCTTTTCCAGATATGAGAAGTAGTCCGTCTCATCGCCGATAGTGCGTGAGAACTCAAAGCTCATATACTTTACACTGTAATCTATAAGGAATGAGTACAGGCCCATCTTGTTGATGAAATAATGGAACAAAAGCCCCTTGCTTATCCCTGCCTCTTTGACTATATCATCCGTGCTCGCATGCTTATAACCGTTGATGGCAAATATCTTCAAGGACGCGTTGATCATCCTGTCCTGCTTCTCGCTCTTTAGGTCAAAAAACTTATCATTCATGTCGAATATAATCCCCTTTGGTTGACTGACATAGACAATCCTATCATAGTTTTTTAACGGTAACAATGCCCGAAACGAAACTAGTAGAAAACTTTTTTTGACCCACAATATATTGTATACTTGTTTTCTTTTCTAAATTGAATATAATATTAAATATAGGCTAGTTTTACAATATCTAACAGGAGGGCAGAGGGTATGAGCAAGTTTTTTAGGAATCTTCTTTTCAGCCTTATCGCATCGGTAGGACTGTTCATAATAATAGTAGTGGTTTTGGAAGCGCTCGGCATTGATACAGGGCTTTCAGATCTGTGTGGCAGATGTTCATGCAGATCAGGCGCTTGCTCTTCTTCCGATAAGAAAAGCGGCACAAAGATAAAGAGAAATTATACGCAGATAACTCTTCCTGAAGAATAAGGATGCACACAAAAACAGGACTCGTTCGAGTCCTGTTTTTTTATGTTCTAATCTTCCTTTTTAGGTAATACGAATGAGCTCTTAAGCGATACTATCCTGTTAAATACAAGAGCATCATCCTTTGAATCCTTAGGATCTACGCTAAAGAATCCCTGACGTACAAACTGGAATCTGTCATAAGGCTTTGCGCCTTTAAATGCAGGCTCCAAGAATGCCTTCTTTACAACCAGTGACTGAGGATTCAAAAATACGTTTCCTTCCTCATCATAAACAGATCCGGCAGCCTCTGCCTTTTCCTCATCTATAAGATTCTCATAAAGACGTACCTCTGCAGGTATCGCGCTCTCTGCAGCTACCCAGTGAATGGTTCCCTTTACCTTTCGTCCGTCCGGGCTGTTGCCTCCCTT
>CADAPR010000057.1:1577-19904 GCA_902789785.1 uncultured Lachnospiraceae bacterium | reverse complement strand
AATCGGAAACAGAATCTGCAGATCATTAAAAGAAAGATTTGAAAAGATAGATGAGAATGCTGAATACAATCAGCTAAAGGTGTTAAATGCTCTGAGAGAGTGCAGAGTTTCTGAAGCATGTCTTTTGGGGACGACTGGTTATGGGTACAATGACATAGGCAGGGATACTTTAGAAGATGTCTATGCGCATATATTCAATACAGAAGCAGCATTGGTAAGACCTCAGATAACTTGCGGAACACATGCGCTTGCTCTTGCTCTCATGAGTAATCTGCGACCCGGAGATGAACTCTTAAGTCCTGTCGGGAAACCTTACGATACTCTCGAGGAAGTTATAGGTATAAGAGAAGGCAACGGTTCTTTAGCGGAGTACGGCATTACTTACAGACAGGTAGATCTGCTTGAAAACAGCGAATTTGATTATGACGGCATAAAAGAACCGATAAATGAAAGAACGAAGCTTGTAACGATCCAGAGATCAAAAGGTTATCAGACAAGAAAGACATTCAGCGTTGATGAGATTGGAAGGCTGATCGCTTTTGTTAAATCTATAAAGAGCGACATTATCTGCATGGTGGATAATTGCTATGGAGAGTTTGTAGAGAGAATAGAACCGAGTGATGTCGGTGCGGATATGGTAGTGGGGAGTCTTATAAAGAATCCGGGAGGAGGTCTCGCTCCTATAGGAGGTTATATAGCAGGTAAAAAGGCGTGTATAGAAAAGGCAGCCTACAGACTTACATCCCCGGGACTTGGAAAAGAGGTAGGAGCAAGTCTGGGGGTATTAAAGGATCTTTATCAGGGACTGTTTTTAGCACCTACTGTTGTTGCCAGCGCATTAAAAACGGCTATATTTGCCGCTAACCTTTTCGAACAGGCTGGTTTTGCGGTGATACCTGACTCGATTGAATCTAGACATGACATAATCCAGGCCATAACGCTTTCAACCCCAGAGGGAGTTTGTGCATTCTGCGAAGGTATTCAGTCGGAAGCTCTATCGAACTGTCAGCAGATGGTCCGATAAAACCGCCTTATGCGGTATATTTTCAGGGCGGACTTACATGGCCGCATGGCAAGGCCGGTATATTAAAAGCATATCAGACTATGGCAGATAAAGGACTTTTGTGATAAAATTATAAAGTTAAGTATTTATCTGTAAGCGTTATAGATATCATTGATTCAGGGATTATCAGATGTTTGTGTTTATTACATGCATCCGACAAAATCTCTGAGTATAAAATATGGAGTATATTTGAAAGGAGCTTATTTGTGGCTAACAGTTTTGGTATAGATCTCGGAACGAGTAATATAAAGATCTTCAGCGAGGAGAGTAAGAGCATATTTGTCGAGAGAAATATGATCGCTATAGAGAATAAGAGAAATCTTTTAGCTTATGGCGATTCGGCATATGCGATGTATGAGAAGTCTCCTGCAAATATTGTGGCTTCATATCCGGTTTGCAACGGTGTTATAGCTGACATTCAGAACATGGAGACGCTTATCAAGTATTTCATAACGGATCTTTCAAAGGGTAATCTTAAGCCCGCGGACTTTTATGTTGCTGTTCCTACTGATGTTACTGAAGTTGAAAAAAAGGCGTTTTACGATCTTATAAAGGAATCCGGAGTAAAAGCTCACAAGATAATGGTGGTTGAAAAAGCGATTGCTGACGGACTCGGGCTTGGTATAGATGTAAAGACCAGCCAGGGCGTAATGGTCGTTAACGTAGGTTATGCAACAACTGAGATATCGATTCTTTCCTTGGGCGGAATTGTCTTAAGCCGTCTTATAAAAGTTGGTGGATTTAAGTTCGGAGAAGCCATAAGAAATGCCATAAGGAAGGAATTCAGTCTGATTATCGGTGAAAAGAGTGCTGAAAAGACAATGGAACAGATGCTCGAACTCGAAAGAGCCGGTGAGCCAGCTCTTGTTTTCGGAAGAGATATCGTTTCAGGTCTTCCGATTGAAAGACAGATTCCAACTAAACTGCTTGATGAGTCTCTGATGGAGCTCTTCTCGCAGATCATTGATAACATCAAGGTAATACTTGAACGTACACCACCGGAACTTGGCGCTGACATCAGACGTCAGGGAATATATCTTACCGGCGGAGCATCTCAGGTGGTAAGGCTTGCACCTCTTATCGAGAGAGTGACAGATCTTAAGGTAAATATTCCTGAGGAGCCGACAACAACGGTCGCTCTCGGACTGGCTAAGGTAATAAAGGATTCCAAGTTTAATTCTCTTGCTTATATCATTGAAGGGATGGGCAGATGAGTCCTATTGTCAAGAAGAAAAGGGAACACTACGTTCTTCCAACAAAATACTGGTTGCTGATACTGACATTGCTGTGCGTAGTCACTATGGTAATATCATTCTCGACAGATATTTTTGCAAAACCGCTTAACACCATAAGCGGTTATGTTGTTGTACCCTTTCAAAAGGGTCTTACCGGAGTCGGTTCATATATACTTAACAGGACAGAGAACTTTAAAAATCTTCAGTTTGTAATGGAAGAGAATGAGGAGTTAAAGAAGCAGATAGAAGAGCTCACCAAGGAAAACATCGAACTTGGCCAGGATAAATATGAACTGACCAAGCTTCGCGAGCTTTATGAACTCGACAAGGAATATGAGGAATATACCAAGATTGGCGCCAGGATTATCGCGAGGGACACCGGAAACTGGTATTCAAATTTCATAATTGATAAAGGAAGCGAAGACGGAGTGCAGGTAGACTGCAACATCATAGCCGGGAATGGTCTTGTCGGAAGGGTGGTCTCAGTTGGACCGAATTATGCAAAAGTAACTTCTATCATTTCCGACAATGTAAATACGAGTGCAATGGTACTCGCAACCGGAGATATCCTTCTTGTTACCGGTGATCTTGAGATGATGAGCAAGAACCTCATCACATTCAGCCGTCTGTATGATGACAATGACAGAGTTTCGATCGGCGATAAGATCGTTACTTCGAATATTAGTGATAAATATCTTCCTGGACTTTTAGTCGGATATGTATCAAATGTTTCAACTGATTCTAATAATCTGACAAAATCCGGTACTCTTATACCGGCGGTTGACTTTAAGCACCTTGAAGAAGTCTTAGTCATTATGGAGCTTAAGGAGAACATAGAATAGTATGAAGAAGGAATTCATTTCGATAATACTCCTTATACTTTGTTTTCTGCTTCAGTCAACATTGCTCAGCAGATTTACAATGGGTGGGATAGTACCAAATCTTATGATAGTAATGATAGCCACTATCGGTTTTTTGCTTGGAAACAGGACCGGTATGTGGTTTGGATTTGTTTTTGGCCTTATTACTGATATATTCTTTGGACAGATCATAGGCTTGTATGCATGCATCTATATGTTTATGGGATATTTAAACGGGGCATTTGAAAAGATTCTGTTCCCGCATGATATCAAGCTTCCTCTTTTGCTTATTGTATGTACGGATTTTGTCTATTCGAATATATGCTACATATTATTCTTTCTGCTTAAGGGGCGATTTGATTATCTTTACTATCTGAGAGGAATCATACTTCCCGAGCTCATATACACTACGGTACTTGCCTGCATCATATATCCGTTTGTTCATTTTATATTTGAAAAGATAGATATATTTGATGCTAAGCATATGGGAGAAACATACATTGAGGAACAGTAAGAACAGCGAAAGCTTTATGAATTCCATAAAGGGACGTATGCTTGTATTGTTCATCTTTGTTTTCCTTATCGGTTGCGGTCTGATAGGAAGGATATTCTATCTGCAGATAGTTCATGGTGAAGAAGCACTTAATGATTTCACTTTAAAGATACAGAAAGAAAGAACGATCTATGCTTCAAGAGGAAGGATCTATGACCGTAACGGGAAAGTGCTTGCGTACAATGAACTAGCATACAATATCACCATTGAGGATATATACGAGTCAGGCAGAGACAGAAATGCGCAGATGAATGCAACTCTTTTAAGAGTTATCGATATCATTGAAAGAAACGGTGATTCAGCAATAGGTGACTTTAATATCATATTAAATGATGACAATGAGTATGAATATACCGTAAGCGACACCAAACTAAAAAGATTTCTTGCTGATGTATACGGTCAAAAGGAGATATCTTCTTTAAAATATGAACAGGAGACTGCATCAGCTCAGGAAGTAATAGATTATCTGTGTGCTTATTCAAGATTCGGGATAGGCGAGTATACGGATCCGGAAAATCCGAATGATACATTCATTGTTGGGAAGGGCTTTACGAAAAAGCAGATACTGCAGTTAGTCACTATACGTTATGCTATGAGACTCAACTCATATCAGAAATACATCCCTACGGTAATAGCGGCCGATGTAAATGAAAAGACTGTTGCAACGATACTTGAAAACTCTGATGAACTGCTAGGAATAAGCGTAGCCGAGGACAGCATCAGAAAATACAAGGACAGCAGATACTTTGCCCAGATAATGGGATATACAGGAAAGATATCCGAGGAAGAGCTTGAAACGCTTAACAACATGGATATCACCGATGAGAATATCAGGACGACCAAAGCCAGAAAAGACTATGCTTTAAATGATATGGTCGGAAAGTCGGGTATAGAACAGACAATGGAGACATACCTTGCCGGAACAAAAGGCAGGGAAATGATATATGTTAATAACCTGGGTAAGGTTATAGAGAGCAAGAAGACTGTCATGCCGCTTGCGGGTAATGATGTATATCTTACCATCGACCGTGATCTTCAGGTTGCGACTTATAATATTTTGGAGCAGTATCTGGCGGGAATCTTAGTCAGCAAGATACAGAACATCAGAGAATACAAGCCAACTGAGACAACAAAGGCCAGCAATTTCATCATTCCGATAACCGATGTTTTATTTCAGCTGTTCAATAATAACGTAATAGATATATCACATCTAGATGATGAAGAGGCGGGTGAAAATGAAAAGGCGGTATATGAAGCTCTTGTAAAAAAGAGGGAGGATGTTATGGGCGAGCTGAGAGCTCAGCTTACGCAAAAAGAGACTCCCTACAAAGATCTGTCTGATGAATACAAGGTATATGAGAGTTTTATTACAACGATGCTCTCTGAAAACGGAATAACTAAGGACAGTGAGATAGATAAGGAAGACAAGACATATATTGCCTGGAAGACGGAAGAGACGATCTCACTTGCCGAGTATTTAAGATATGCAATTTCTATGAACTGGATAGAAGTTACAAAGATCGGCATGGAGAGTTCATATTCAGGCTCGGATGAAGTTTATGACAGACTGGTTGATTATATAATAGAGCATCTTGAAAACAGCAATTCATTCTCAAAGAAGATGATCAAATATATGATCATCAGTGACAGGATAACCTATAGACAGATCTGTTCGATCCTTATAGAGCAGGATATCATTTCGATCGTTGAAGAGGAGAAGAACAAGTTCTTAGATGGCAGGACTTCTCCGTATGATTTTATGATCCAAGTACGGATGGCGAGGTTTTGGCATTAGTCAGCTATCCTTCATATGACAATAACAGACTTGCAAATTCTATAGATTCTGAGTACTATGCAAGGCTTCAGAGCGATCTTTCAAAACCTCTGTGGAATTATGCTACGCAGCAAAAGACAGCACCGGGATCAACATTCAAGATGGTCTCTGCTACAGCGGCATTGGAAGAGGGGGTAGTAACTACTACAAGCACGATCACCTGCAAAGGATATTTTGACAGATTCAATACGGAAAACCCTTATCACTGCTGGATATATCCAGGAGCACATGGAAGTCTGAATGTAACAGGCGGTATAGAGAATTCATGCAACAGCTTCTTTTATGAAGTTGGATACCAGTTGAGCATCATTGATGACAAGTACAGTGAAACAACAGGTCTTAACAGATTGAATAAATACGCGTATCTGTATGGCCTTAATGAAAAAAGCGGAATCGAGATAGAAGAATCCGAACCAGAATGCTCTGATGAGTTGCCGGTACCGTCAGCTATCGGGCAGGGTACCAATAACTTTACCACTGTGGGGCTGGCACGATATGTCACTGCAGTCGCAAACAGCGGAACCGTTTACAATCTGTCACTGCTTGATAAGGTCACGGATTCTAACGGAAACATCATTGTAGAGTATTCACCATCCGTTCACAACACCATTGATATGCCGACAGCATACTGGAATGCTATACACAGGGGTATGAGAAATGTTGTATTAAAGAAGGCATACTATAATAATCTTGGTGTTAATGTTGCAGGGAAAACCGGTACTGCCCAGGAAAGCAAGAGCAGGACCAACCATGCGCTGTTTGTGAGCTATGCTCCATATGAGAGCCCGGAGATAACGATATGCACGAGAATAGCTTTCGGTTATACCTCGGAATATGCGGCCAATGTGACAAGAGAAATATATAAATATTACTATAAACTAGAGGATGAAGACGAGATTCTTACAGGTACAGCTGCCGTTCCGGAAGCAGCTATAACAAACGCCGACTAAGAATCAAAGGAGAATGATATGAGCCTTTCAACTATTAAGAGTTTTCAAAACGGTATAGCACTACATCTGGATCCCAATGCGGATTTTGATGATGTATTATCTGATATCGGGACAAAGTTTGAGGAATCCAGAAAATTCTTCAAAAACGCAAAAGTAGCTCTGTCTATAGAAGATCGTATCGTTTCTGAGGAAGAGGAAAAAAAGATCGTTACTGCCATAAACGAGCACAGCGACATAAATCTGCTTTGCATAGTCGGCAAGAACGAAGAGACTAACAGAAAGTATGTTAAAGCGCTTAAGAGGGTTGAAAGCGAACAGAACGAGAATAACACTAGGCTCTATGTTGGAAATGTATGTGAAGGTGATATCGTTGAGAGCGATAAGAATCTAGTTATTTACGGAAATGTCGAACTAGGCGGCGCAGCTGCTGCTAAGGGCGATGTGATCATCTTTGGAAGTGTGACCGGACAGGTATATGCAGGTATGAACGGAGATGAAAAAGCAATCATAATCTGCATGGGACCAAATCCAAAGACAATAAGCATAGCAAAGACCAAGTTTAACGATAAGATCAAACTCGGATTTGGGAAAAAGATAAAGTTTTCACCCGTAATGTTTAGAAAGAGCGGCGAAAGAGTCATTTGTGAAAATCTTGATGAGAGCACACTTGAACAGTTGTTGATTATAAAAGATGTTAAGACAATATAAACTTAAGAATTTCAATTTCAAACTTGTACTGTTTGTCGTTGCATTATCAGTACTTGGCTATTTTGCCATAGGCAGCGCCAGAGTATCTTACCAGGACAGACAGATGTACGGTATCATAATCGGTGTCATTTTCATGATAATCATATCACTTGTCAATTACTCGTATTATTACTATGTTGGATGGGTGATCTACGGATTAAATATCGTTCTATTGCTTATGGTGCTGATACTTGGAAAAGAGATAAATGGTGCCAAAAGATGGGTTAATATCGGATTTCAGTTTCAGCCTTCCGAGCTGGCAAAGATATTATTGATTTTATTCTTTGCTCAGTTTATTATGAGAAATAAGAAAACCATGAACACCCTGCCGACAATAATTGCAGCGATGCTTTTATTGGCGGGACCTATTCTGCTTATATATCTTGAGCCTGATCTGTCCACATCTATCATGATCATTCTTTTGTTCTGTGTCATGCTTTTTGTTGGTGGTCTGAGCTATAAAGTAGTCTTTACTTTTCTGGGTTTAGCCATTCCGGCCAGTGTGATCTTTTTCTCACTGCTTTTACGTGAGGACGATAACTTCCTTAAAGGATATCAGACCGGACGTATTCTTGCGTGGTTAAATCCCGAGAAATATGCAGATACGACAGCGTATCAGCAGATCAATTCTACGATAGCTATAAGCTCGGGACAGCTGTTTGGAAAAGGGCTCAACAATAATGTTATCTCATCTGTTAAGAACGGTAACTTTATTTCGGAGCCACAGACAGACTTTATTTATGCGATAGTGGGTGAAGAACTTGGTTTCATAGGCGCTGCGGCGGTGATCGTCCTGATCCTGCTGATAGCTATAGAGTGTTTTAAGATAGCAAGATATGCAAAGGACGATATGGGTGCGCTGATCTGCAGCGGTATGGCGGGGCTTATATCGATACAGGCGTTTATGAACATTGCCGTTGCGACAGGTTCAATGCCTAATACAGGTATTCCGCTTCCGTTCGTAAGTTACGGTTTGACTAGCCTGGTCAGTTTATATATGGGGATAGGCGTAGTCCTTAATGTGGGGCTTCAAACAACAAAAACACATTAAATCGGGGTAAAAAGAGAGAAGGGTAAACAACATGAACATTGCACTTATTGCACATGATGCAAAAAAGAAGCTGATGCAGAATTTCTGCATTGCCTACAGAGGCATCCTGAGCAAAAACAATCTGTACGCAACGGGAACTACCGGCAGACTTGTCGAGGAGGTCACAAATTTGAGCGTACACAAGTTTTTAGCAGGACATCTTGGCGGTGAACAGCAGATAGGAGCACAGATCGAACACAACCAGATGGACCTTGTGATATTCCTTAGAGATCCGCTTAATCCCAAAAGCCATGAGCCTGATGTTAATAATGTAGTAAAGCTTTGTGATATTCATAATATTCCGTTGGCAACAAATCTTGCTACGGCTGAATTGCTTATTAAATCTCTTGACAGAGGAGATCTTGAGTGGCGTGAGATGTACAAATAAATGTAAAAGCATAATATCATACTGTGTTTTGTGCATTCTTATCTGTATGAACATCTGTGGATGCGGAGATAGCAAGATACCTCTCGATTACAAGGTTACGAACGATATTTCTGCGACAGGCCTTGAGAGCAGGGCTGAAGGCTTCTCAACAAATATTGCTGTTACGGATAAGGACGTAAGTGCTAAAGGCGGTTTTGTACTCGAGGAGAACGCTGCCGGAGGTCTCTTTGATGTAAACGGTAAAGAGGTATTATATGCAAGATCTGTTCATGAGAGAATGAACCCGGCAAGCCTTACAAAGGTTATGACTGCTATCTGTGCGCTCAAATATGGAAACCTCGAAGATACAATAATATGCTCGGAAAATATAACAAATCTTGAAAGCGGTGCTTCTACATGCGGATTAAAGCCCGGTGACAAACTGACACTTGATCAGGCACTGCATTTTATGCTTCTTCCGTCGGCAAATGATGCCAGCATAGCTATTGCGGAGCATATTTCGGGTTCAGTTGAAGAGTTTTCTACACTCATGAATAGTGAGGCAAAGAGGATTGGCGCTACCAATTCAAATTTTGTAAATCCGCATGGACTTACAGCAGAGGAACATTATACGACTGTATATGATATGTATCTGATAACCAATGAAGCGATACATTATCCGGCATTCTTGGATATTATTCAGTTAAAGGAATTCTCGGCAACGATAACCGACAAAAACGGTGCCGAAAAAGAAGTGAGTGTCAAGACATCAAACAAGTTCCATGATGGTACATTTGATGCTCCGGAATCAATAACGGTAATAGGGGGTAAGACCGGAACGACCTCGGCTGCCGGATCATGTCTGTCACTCGTGACCAGAGATTCAAAAGGAAATCCGTACATTGCTGTCATACTCCATGCAAGCGAAAGAAGTGTTTTGTATGAGGAGATGATCAAGCTTCTTGAAGAGATAAATTCAAGGTAAAAACAGTTGTCTTTTAAAGTGTGATACTCTATAATATTCGTATGGGGTTATTGCTCAAAATTTAACATAACAGGAGGGCTACCAATGGTTCAGTTAATTGTAGGCAAAGAAGGAAAGGGTAAGACCAAACACCTTCTTGATAAGGTCAATGAAGAGATTAAAGAAGCATCAGGTAACATAGTATTCTTAGACAGGAGTTCAAAGCACATGTTTGAACTCAACAATAGAGTCAGACTTATCAACGTATCAGAGTATGATTTCGAAAACAGTTCAGAATTTATAGGTTTTATCTACGGTATTATTTCCCAGGATCATGATATTGAACAGATGTATATCGACGGTCTTATGAAGATTGCCAGACTTACACCGGAAGCATTCGAAGAGATTGTAGAAAGATTTGAGAAAATATCTGACAAGTTTGGTCTTCGTATCATTGTCAGTGCATCAATAGATAAGAGTGAATTAAGTCCTGCTATTCAGGAAAAAGTAATTGTGGCATTATAAAAAAGCAAAAAGCCTCGGGGTGTCCGGGGCTTTAATTGATAGACCAAAAGAAAGGAGAAGATATGAGTTCTGATGACAACAAGATATCGCGAATCGGCAAACCGATCAATCTGAACATTGGACTGATCTTTTTCTTTGTTATTTTGGTCTATCTTATTATAAGCGTTGTGATGTATTTCACATCCAAGCACATCATCGGGTATCAGGTAAAGACAGGTTCGCTATCAGTTTCGAATATTTATGAAGGCATAGCGCTCAGAGATGAAACTGTCGTTACTGCAGGCTGCGCAGGATATGTTAATTATTTTGCCACGGAAGGCGAAAAGGTCGGAACAGGAAATCTAGTCTGTGGTATAGATGAAACAGGAGCACTTCAGGATTATATTAATCAGAACATGGATGCGGGTTCGGATGTCTTAAGCGACAGAGACCTGTCTTCGCTAAAAAACGAGATGATCAATTTTTCTTCGTCGTTTAATGAAAAGGATTTTTCGTCTGTGTATGAGTTCAAATATGCCATACAAGGAGATGTGCTTAAGTTTTCTAACAGAAATCTTTTAAACTCGATCGATGATCTGCGTTCCCAAAGTGCACTGATCAAACTCTGTAATTCTCCTGCATCTGGAGTCGTTGTTTATTCGGTTGACGGTTTTGAGAGCAAGCAACCGGTCAATGCAGATAAAAGCTGGTTTGACAAGGAAAACTATGAAGAAAACAAGAAACAACTGATAAACAACAACATTGTATCTATAGGTGATCCGTTGTTTAAGCTTTCAGACAGCGAGAACTGGTCGATTCTTATAGAGGTGGATGAAAACAGGGCTGCCGAACTCGTTGAGGAAAAGTATGTCAAGGTAAAGTTCCTCAAGAACCAGTACGAATCCTGGGCAAAGGTCACTGAAATAGAAGGAAGTGACGACGGTCATTACATTCTTTTGTCATTTACGAATTCCATGATCACATTTGTCATGGATAGATTCATCAATATAGAACTTCTGCTTGATACTGAGACAGGTCTAAAGGTGCCTAACAGTGCTATATGCGACAAGGCATTTTTCATCGTTCCTATGGATTATCTTACAAAGGGCGGTGACGGAGCTGATGGAATATTAAGAGAAACTTACAATGAAGAGGGACAGATGATTCCTGAATTCATTCCGGTTACCATTTACAATATTGATGAGGAGAATAATGCATATCTTGATGATTCGATCTTGCGTCTCGGAGACAGGATCGATATGCCTGATTCCGCACAGACATTTGTTATCAGCAAGTCTGGAACGCTTACAGGGGTTTATAATATCAATAAGGGGTATGCAGATTTTAAAGAGATAGAAATACTCAATTCTAATGAAGAATACAGCATCATCAGGTCCAATACAGCTTACGGACTTGTTGCATACGACTATATCGTACTTGATGCCGACTCTGTAGAAACGGACGAATTTATTTATGAGTAGCATAGCTGAGAATATTAAAAGCATTCAAGATTCACTGGCTAAGATCAATGCTTCACATCCTGCAGACATGAAAGATACCAGACTTATTGCTGTCAGCAAGACAAAGCCTGTAGAAATGCTTAAGGAAGCATATGATGCTGGCATGAGGGATTTTGGTGAAAACAAAGTACAGGAGATCATTGAGAAATATGATAAGCTGCCCTCGGATATAAGGTGGCATATGATAGGTCATCTCCAGACGAATAAGGTAAAATATATTGCTGACAAGGTATATATGATACATAGTGTTGAATCCGAAAAACTTGCCTTGGAAATAAGCAAGAGGGCGATAGCTGCAGGAAGAGTCATACCTGTCCTGATCGAGATAAACATAGGAGATGAAGAGAGCAAGTTCGGCATTAAACCTGAAGAACTCTATGATTTTGTTAAAAAGATCAACACGCTTGAAGGAATAAAGATATCAGGTCTTATGTGTGTCGCTCCTTATACTGATGATCCGGAAAACAACCGCGCATATTTTAAGCGCATGAGGCAATTATCTGTTGACATAATGAGGAAAAACATTGATAATATTGATATGAGCGTATTGTCGATGGGTATGTCGGGAGACTATGAAGTGGCCGCAATGGAAGGCTCTTCATATGTAAGAGTGGGAACCGGGATATTCGGTGAACGTAATTACAATATCGGAATGTGAGGAGAAACAGTATTATGGGACTTATGGATAACTTTATTTCAGCCATGAAGCTGGGTGACAATGAAGAAGGATATGATGAGGATGAGTATCTTGATGATCCCGATTCGGATATAGAACAGCCTAAGGTCAGCAAGCTTTCACAGGACAAGGATACTGCACTTGATGAGGGGCCTAGAAAGCCTGTTTTATCTAAGAACAGTTCTCGTGTCAGAAAAACTGGAAACGGCATGGAAGTCTGCGTTATCAAGCCTACAAGCGTTGAAGAGTCAAGAGAGATAACGGATACACTTCTTGCTAACAGGACCGTTGTACTCAACATGGAAGGTCTTGAGGTTGATCTTGCACAGCGTATTATAGATTTTGCTTCGGGTTCTTGCTACGCTATACACGGTAATCTACAGAAGATATCACATTATATTTTCATCATTACTCCGGCAAGTGTAGATGTCTCCGGTGACTTCCAAGAGATATTAAGCGGTTCATTCGATGTTCCGTCAATATAAGAATCAAAAAGCTTGTCTTAGGACAAGCTTTTATTTCTTTATACGAAAAATCTGAAAGGGGTTTATATGTCCAGAATAATCATTAAGGCTCCCGCAAAAGGAGATTATGAAGTAGTAATTGAACAGAGCTTTGAAGCTCTCTCAGAAGAAATAACAAAGATAGGATGCTTTAACAAGAAAGTATGCATAATATCTGATCTTAACGTATGGCAGATATACGGAGATGAGGTTACTTCTGTCTTTAGAAAAAATGATTGCCAGGTCGATTCGATAATACTTGAACCAGGTGAAGTCAGCAAGGCAACCGAGGACCTTTTGCCCTGCTATAAGGAACTCCTTATGAAAGCTTATTCGAGAGGGGATTATATTGTTTCTCTTGGCGGAGGTGTCGTAACCGATTATGCTGGGTTTGTGGCAGCAACATTTAAGTGCGGAACAAAGCTTATCCATATTCCTACGTCTCTGATGGCTATGGTCAGCAGTAGCGTTGGCGGCAAGGTAGGTGTTGATTTTGACGAATACAAGAACATGATAGGAGCTTACTATAATCCTTCGCTTGTTTTTATCAACACTTCATGTCTTAATACACTAGAGGATATTCAGTATTACAGCGGCTTTGCGGAGGTAATGAAGGTTGCCATCGTAAAAAGTGCCAGTGTGTATGAATGGCTGATAGAAAATCTGTATGAGATAACGGACAAGGACAGAGGAATCGTGTCTGATATGATCGAGCAGACGATAAACCTTGAAAAGATTTATATAGAAAAAGATCCGTACAATACATCAGACAGGCTTGTGCTTAATCTGGGTCATACCATAGGACATGCTCTTGAAAAAGCAAAAAACTATACCATGACACAGGGAGAGTGCATAGCTCTCGGTATTATTGCAGCGGCTCATATTTCGTTAAAGAGAGAGATGCTTTCACTTGAAGAATATCTCGAAATAAGAGATATGTTTGTTCCGTTTAATCTTCCGATCACCATAGAGGATATTGACGTTGATGCTGTTGTTAAGGATATACGTCTTGATATGACTTCTGGAGATAAGGGACCTTGCTTTGTCCTGTTAAAGAAGATCGGAAAAGCGGTACTGGATACAAATGTAACCGATGATGAATTCAAGGCTGCTCTGGAAGAACTCAGATTCAGTGAAGAGGATATGAAGGAATAGTATGAACAGAAGCAGTAAATTCAAACATCTCACACTTGATCTGATATGCGCCGTTTTATTGATACTGTTTGATCAGTATACAAAGAATCTTGCTGTAGAAAAACTAAAAGATAAGGCAGCATATGTAATTATTGATAAAGTTTTTGTTTTATCATATCTGGAGAACAGAGGTGCTGCTTTTGGAATGATGCAGAACAAGCAGTGGTTCTTTTTGATAGTAAGCAGTATTTTTATTATCGGTATAGTTATAATCCTATACAGACTGCCTCTTACTAAAAAGTTTTATATTGCTGAAGTGATACTGGTATTTTTGATCGCAGGTGCAATTGGCAATATGATAGACAGGATTGCAAATAATTACGTTGTTGATTTCTTTTATTTTGTTCTTATAGATTTCCCTGTGTTCAATGTGGCAGATATTTATGTTACTGTAAGTGCTGTAGCTCTGTTCTTTTTTATTATGTTTGGATGCAAGGAAGAAGATCTTGATTTCATAAAGCTGAAAAAATCGGATAAAGGGTAAGATGAGCGACTACAGATTCCTGATAGATGAACAATTAGATGGAGAGCGCCTTGACAAGGGACTGTCCTTGCTGACTGATGATTCGTTTTCGCGATCTTTCTTGCAAAAACTAATAAAGGATAAGAAAGTTCTAGTCAATGATGCTTTTCAAAAGGCCAGCTATATTCTCAGGGAAGACGATGAGGTATATTTTGAAGCTCCTGAATGTGAGATGGCGCAGATACTTCCTCAGGATATTAAACTGGATATATTGTATGAGGATAAAGATGTAATAGTCGTTAACAAGCCCAAAGATATGGTAGTGCATCCGGCTCCCGGACATATGCAAGACACACTTGTGAATGCACTGATGGGAATCGTGCACAGGATTGACAAGGATACAACTGGATCTGTCATTGCATGCAAGAATGATGCTGCTCACAACTCTATAGCGATGCAGTTAAAGGAACATACCATTAACAGAAGATACAGAGCACTTGTTCATGGCATGGTCAAGGATGATGAAGGAACTGTAAGTACACTTATAGGAAGAGACGCAAAGGACAGAAAAAAGATGTCAGCTCGTGTGAGTGATGGAAAGACTGCCATAACTCATTATAGAGTTCTTGAAAGATTTAAGGATTATACCTATATTGAATGCAGACTCGAGACTGGGAGAACACATCAGATAAGAGTTCATATGGCATACATTGGGCATCCGCTGGTCGGGGATATGATCTACGGAAACAGAAAGAATCCGTTTGGCATTGACACTCAGTGTTTGCATGCATATATTTTGGGATTCGATCAGCCCACGACCGGAGAGTATATTGAAACGTGTGCACCGCTTCCTGATTACTTTAAATATCTTCTTGAGAAACTTGGCTGATATTAGTAAAATATATTTATAAAGACAGGGAGGGCGTGCTTATGAATACAATAATAACTATCGGACGTCAGGCTGGTTCAGGCGGAAGAGAGATCGGTGAAAAGCTGGCCAAGCACTTCGGCATTCCTTTTTTTGACAGAGAATTATTGAGCAGGGCTGCAAAAGAGAGCGGTTTCTGTGAAGAAATGATACAGATGCATGACGAGAAGCCTACAAATTCCTTCCTGTACAATCTCGTTATGGATACATATTCATTCGGCTATAATACATCAACTTTTGTTGACATGCCTATAAGCCATAAGGTTTTTCTGGCTCAGTTTGATACTGTTAAGAAGATAGCAGATGAAGGGCCGTGTGTAATAGTTGGAAGATGTGCTGACTATGCGTTGAGTGATTATGATAATGTATTAAAGCTTTTTATCTACGGTAATGATGAGGATCGCTGCAAGAGACTCATGAACAGGTTTAAGCTTGAAGAGAAGGAAGCAACTGATCTGATGAACAAGACAGATAAAAAGCGTTCAAGCTATTATAATTACTATTCTTCAAAGAAATGGGGACATGCGGAATCTTATGATCTTTGTATAAACAGTTCCCTGCTAGGCATTGATAAAACTGTAAACCTTATAGTACAGGCAGTTGAAGAATTTGAGAAATGATAAAATGATCAGATAATGACGATTCGGCCCGGTCATTGATCGGGCCTGTCTTTTGCAAACAGGAAAGTATCATGAATAAGATATACGATGCAATAAGTGAAGTAAATAAGATTATCAAAGGCAAGGATGATGTTGTAATAAAGGTCATGTCTGCAATACTTGCGGGCGGTCATGTCCTCATGGAGGACATACCCGGAGTTGGTAAGACAACATTGAGTACAACATTTGCAAAGACTCTTTCGATGGATTACAAGAGAGTACAGTTTACACCCGATGTACTTCCAAGCGATATACTTGGATTTTCCATGTATAACAGTAATACAAGAGAGTTTGAGTTTAAGGAAGGGCCTATCTTTTGTAACTTCTTCCTTGCTGATGAGATAAACAGAACTTCACCCAAGACCCAGTCTGCACTACTGGAAGTAATGGAGGAGGGAAGCGTAACTATAGATGGCGTTACCAGAAAGGTTGATGATAACTTTGTTGTTATAGCAACTCAGAATCCATCAGGAAGTGCCGGAACCAATATGTTACCTGAATCACAGCTTGACAGATTTCTCGTCTGTCTGACGATGGGATATCCTTCACACAATGATTCGATAAGCATTCTAAAGAATAACGGAGGATATACACGAGCTGACGTCAATCCCGTAATCTCTCTGGATGAGCTTAAGAATATGAAGAATGAGGCGTCAAGTCTCTTTGTGCATGATTCAATATATGAGTACATTACTCAACTGAGTGAGACAACGAGACAGCATCCACTATTTACCAGAGGCGTAAGCCCAAGAGGGGCTATAGCATTGCTCAAGATGGCTAAGTCTTATGCATATATTAACGGAGTGGATTTTGTAAGGGCAGAAGATGTACAGCAGGTTATAAAGGATGTTTTCTGTCACAGGATCAAGATAAGCGGTAAGGCTAGAACGGAAGGCCTGGATACCAAGGCAGTAATAGATGAACTGCTGGGTGTTGTAACACCTCCGAGACAATAATGAGTAGTAAAGATCAGAATTTCTCAGATATATCGAATATAAAGGTCAGATTAAATATACCCCGTTTGATTGGTTTTATTATAGCTTACGGTATATTTGGTGTGGCCGTTTTTATGTTTTTCAGAAGCTATGTCTGCTTCCTTTTTTTGACAGTATTTATTCTAATTCCGTTTATTTCTGTTTATATGCTTAAGAGTATGCTTAAGCATATCTCGATACGGCTGTTTGCCTCAGAAGCTGAAACGAGTGTGGGTTCAGATCTTGGCATAGGAATAATCGTTAAGAACTCAAGTTATTTCACTTCTCTTTGCTGTAAGTGCTATCTAAATATAAAGAATGTATATTATGGCGATGAAGCATCGCAGATATTTACGATACCTCTTATAGCAAGATCCGATAACAAAAATCCGTTGTACTGCAAGGTGAATACATGCGGGATAATCGAAACTGTCTTTGAAAAATGTGAGATATATGATGTCCTTGGATTTGTAAGAGCACAGATAATCACAGGCCAGACTGTTTCAACGACTGTACTGCCAATACCTCAGACACTCGAGGATATACAAAAACTTGGTATACTTGCCGGGTTTACTGACAATGAAGATGAGACCCAAAAGGGAAACGAGTACTCCGATACATCAAACATAAGAGAATATATACCTGGAGACAGGATAAAGGACATACATTGGAAGCTATCGGCAAAAAGAGGTGAGCTTCTTGTTAGAGAACACATTAAAAGCTGTGAGAACAAACTGGTATTATGGATAGATCCTTCGCCGAGAAAGAAGTTCTGTGAACAGATACTTGCTCTATCTTTCAGCGTTGTAAGTTATTGCCTTAAGGAAAATGCACTGGTCAGACTGATGTGGTGTGATCAGACTTCAAATCTTTACGACATTACGATAAACAGTCAGAGCGATCTTATAAAAGCTTACGAGAGCATGTACAGAAGCAAGAAATCAGCTGCTGTGAGTGATCTGAGAGCGCTTTTATTGATGAACAATTACAATATGAAAACAATATTAAGAGTCGGATATAATGGTTCGGAAGTGGAATTGACCCCTTATGAGATTTAAGAAAAAGACAGTGGAGCTTGAGGGGAATTCTTTGATAGAAGGACTGGAAATATCCGGTAATTTCTATGAAAAGAATGAAAATAGAATCCTCACACTCCTTTTGAAGGGAATAATCGTATATTTGGTCACTGCTGGTATGTTGGGAGGCACCATAACGGCTACCGGCACAGATTTTAGTCAGGTTG
>CADAPR010000057.1:0-1557 GCA_902789785.1 uncultured Lachnospiraceae bacterium | reverse complement strand
AATATCGGAGATATTGCATATCTTTTCATGATCATATTCTTCGGCGTTTTCTATGGTACATATATAAACAGTGGATTTTATACCTGGATGAATGATATCATCGGTGCTGCTGGTTCATATTTTCAGCTCCCTGATATCGGTGGTTACGTACAGATGGTAAGAAATACCAGACTGGCGGTTACGTTTGCTTCATGCTATCTGGGCGCGGTATGTGTCATACTCGTAAATATGTCCATAGTAAAGAGGATGATGTACGGGGATCTTATCCTGAATTCGATCATTGTATTGTTTCTTCCTGTATATCTTGAACTTGAGCCCAATTACGTATATTGTGTAATGCTGATATTGGGCATTTCGATGTCTGTTATATGGAAGATAAGCGGCAGATATGAAAAGATCGATACAAACTCAGTATATATCAGAAACAAGAAAGAGATAACATATACATACTGCTTCAAAGGACACGTGTTTGCATTTGCGCAGATCGGTGCGGCTATACTTATAATATTACTGATAGTTTATATCATTCTGCCGAAGGATACATACACTCTGTTAAGAGGTAAAAGCGACAATAAGGAGCTTACCGATGACATTGTGGAGACGTTTATCACATCAGGTTTTGCAGGTTTCTTTAACAGATATGACAATATAGGTGGTATGAACAGCGGACGCCTGGGCGGAGTAAATTCCGTAAGACTTGACTATGAGACTGATCTTGTTGTCACATATGTACCCGGCGATATGAATCCGGTGTATCTGAGGACATTTGTCGGCGGTGATTACCATCCGTATCAGAATATGTGGTCAATTGCCAATCCGACCATGCTTAACAGAAATGAAGCAGATCTTTTGAAAAAGGAATTTGAAAAATCTAATCCATATAGCGCAAAAGCTATAATGGAGATCGAAAACATAGATGGCGAGAGCGGAGAATATGCGCTTTATTACAGTGAAAAAGGAAATCTGCTAAACAGAGGCAAAAAAAAGACGCAAGAGTATTATCCTCGTTTTGATGAAATAGGCGAATATGCGAAGGGTGAGTCTCTTACTCGCGAGGAGAAGGAATACTGGCTTTCGGTTCCTAACGATAATGTCCCGACGCTTATGAAGACTATTGAGAAACTGGGCGTAACATCAGATATGGATGAGTTTGAGGTCGCTGAATGCATCAGAAAGTACTATTTTGATAACATACCTTATACCTTGCGTCCAGGGTCAACACCAATCAGAAGGGATTTTGTTAATTATTTCCTTGATTCCAATAAAAAGGGATACTGCGTTCATTTCGCAAGTGCAGGAGTATTGTTGCTTAGATATATGGGTATACCAGCGCGATATGTCGAGGGGTACGCTTTTGATTACATGGATATACAGAGTGCAACAAAACAGGATGATCTTGACAGCAATGAATTTTATAAAGGTTATAATTCATTGGGGGAGGCTCCTGTAATAAGTGTTGAGGTAAGCGATGCGAGCGCACATGCCTGGATAGAGATGTATACAGATGAATATGGCTGGGTACGTGTAGAACTGACTCCGCCGTCTTCAGATCTTGAA
>CADAPR010000056.1 GCA_902789785.1 uncultured Lachnospiraceae bacterium | reverse complement strand
TCTTGCAAAGAAAGTACGAGGCTGGGGCAGGATCCACTGCGTGGATTTTATATCCGCGGATGATGAGGAGACTAGAAAGTGGCTTTTATATAACGGTGTAGACAATGATGTTGTTGCCGCTTATTCAGCTATGCCCGTATATGAAAAATCAGGGATGGAAGAGCTTATCGATAAAGACGGGCTAAGCTACGAAGAAATGCATGCAATACTTGCCCTGTAGACTTTTTAAACAGGATAATAAAAAAGACACAGGCAGGCTATGACCTTTCAGAGGATGATCTTAGGATCATTGAGGCACTAAAGGAATGGAAGCCTGAGTGATGAATGGGGTAAAGTAAATGGGATATCTTATAAGCGAGACAACTAAAGAAGAAAGGCAAAGGATAGTCGAAGAATCCATCGGAAACATCAACGGATCCTGTGACGGATGCATGGCCGGCATAGCTGACATGTATCAGGATTACATCGACGGTATAAAAGAGCTTAAGGACATAAACATGGAATTTAGAGCTCATTACGAGTCGGGAGAAGACAGACCCGAAAGAAACGGATGCGGATTATTCTAAGATATGTTACGGAAAGCGGTATAAAATGAAAAAAGAAGATAAGACAAATGTGATGAGAGTGCTTGAGGGAAAGAAGATCTCATATGAGAGCCATTCATATGAAAGTGATCCCACGCTAAGCGGAGAACAGATAGCAGACATACTCGGTGAAGACAAGCAAAAAGTGTTCAAGACACTGGTCACTCAGGCAAAGAGCGGCGCCTATTATGTATTTGTTGTTCCCGTAGCAGCCGAGCTTGACCTTAAAAAGGCAGCCAAGGCGGCAAATGAAAAGGCCGTGAGCATGATAAAGCAAAAGGAATTGCTCCCGCTTACAGGCTATGTTCACGGAGGATGTTCTCCTGTCGGAATGAAGAAACAGTTTCCGACATTTATTCATGAGACAGCCCTTGATCATGATAAAGTCTTTGTAAGTGCTGGAAAGGTCGGTTTTCAGATAGAACTTGATCCAAATGATCTTATAGCGGTCGCATCGTGCAAGGTGGCAGATATCATCTGCTGATGATTAACAATGATTTACAGGAAAGGAGCAGGATATGACATTTGATGAACTGGTAGCAAAAGTAAGAAAGATGGCTCAAAAGGTTGATGCATCAAATAAGGATTTTCTTGCGGTTCAGATCAATATCGAAGGCAAGGAAAGCGGTGTATTCTATGTCGAGTGCAAGGATCACAGGATAAATGTGGAGCCCTATGATTATCATGACAGAAACTGTGCGATAACGATGAATATGACAAACTTCAATAAGCTTATTGACGGAAAGCTGGATCCCGTACTCGGATATACCACAGGAAAGATAAAGGTAGACGGAGATCTTTCAAAAGCGCTTGAGTTTTCAAAACTGCTCAAATGATTAAAAGAAGGTAGGACGATATGTATTACGTACCTGATGATACGAAACAGTGCGGTTTCTATGAATGTCATGAATGCGGCAATCGATTTCTTGATCTGAGGATAGCTCCGACTCTTGTATGTCCTTATTGCGGTGAAGAAGTAAACATGGAGATAGGACCGGATGAGGAAATGCCAAGGGCAAAAGAGAATGCAAAACTTATCCAGATGCTGGAGGGGGAAGATGTTGAAAAGTATGATACTCTTTTGAGTCTGGCAGTGACAGGCGGAGACTATAACTGGATATAAACGGTTTACATAACAAAGATTGACTTATATAGTCAAACCGGCTGAAACATAGCTGGACTTTATATTTCTTCTTTGACAGTTAAGCCGCAAGACAGAAGGAAACACTGAAAACTAAAGGGTTTACACAGGCGACACATGTGTCACATGACAAAGAGGCGGATTTGACGGATCATAAGACTGAGTGGGCATCAACTAAAGAAAGACTGGTTAACGAAATAGCAGGGCTTGGCATGCCGGGGGAACTTGGAGAACTGATCGCAAAGCAGCTTGGGAGTCCTAAGGCTATGAATCGAATGATATCGTATCTAAGATATGTGAGGCCGCACAGTGAAGAAGAGATAGCAGACGAGATGCTCGCAATAATGAGCGATGTAGACAGATGGAAGGATAAAAAAGCATCGATCAAAGCCAATGCAAGATACAATGAATGGCGAAACACTAGCCGGGAGCAGATATGAGCAGATTAAAGGAACTAAGAAATTATATAGATGAGCAGTTAAAGAAGATCGAGGATGAAGACGAGCGCAAAAGTGCCATCGTGCATCTGTACGGAGTTTCGCTCGCAGCTACGATGATAGCTAAAAAGCGCGGCCTTGATCCGCAGCTTTCTTCCATGGCCGGGATGCTGCATGATCTTTATGCATACATGAACGCTTCCTACGATGATCATGCTCATAAGGGAGCAGAGCTTGCTCGTAAGATACTGAATGAGCTTAAGCTTACAGATGAAAAGGAAACTGAACTTATCTGTTCAGCCATATATCATCATGATGACAAACTGGTCGCTGATTCTGATTTTGACGAGGCTTTAAAGGATGCGGATGTCATATCACACTGTCTGAACGATCCTTCAAAACCTGTCAAGGAAAAGGAAAAGGCACGCTTTGAAAAGCTGTGTGAAGAATTTCAGATGATATATTGAAAAAAATCTTAAAATTCTATCCGATTAATGATAAAATAAAAGTCATTGATGGGAAAACTAAAGGGCTAATAGTATATAAGACTGATAAGTGTTTAAGGAGAAGTGATAATGGGACTTGTTAGAACCAACGAAAAGTGCGTGGGCTGTAATCGTTGCATAAGCGCCTGCCCTAGTCTTGGTACGAATGTAGCCATTGAAAGAGACAGAGGAAATGTTATCGAAGTCGATGAGAAAAAATGCATCGCCTGCGGAGCATGTATTGATGCCTGCGAGCATGATGCGCGAGAATACATCGATGATGTTGACAGATTCTTTGCGGATCTTAAGAAGGGAGAAAAGATATCGGTTCTGATAGCTCCGGCATTCAGAGCAAACTATCCAAACGATTACGAAAATCTTTTAGGAATGCTAAAGAAACTTGGTGTCAACCGTTTCATAAGCATATCGTTCGGTGCGGATATAACGACCTGGGGATATATCAAATACATTACAGAGAGAAATTTCTACGGATCAATATCTCAGCCGTGTCCGGCAGTCGTAGGTTATATCGAGCGCCATATCCCGGATCTTATCCCGAAGCTGATGCCCGTTCAGAGCCCGATGATGTGCGGAGCCATATATGTCAAGAAATATATGAATGTTCCCGATAAACTCGCATTTATCAGTCCGTGCATCGCAAAGAAGAATGAGATCGACGATCCTAACAATAACGGATATGTTTCATACAACTTAACTTTCTCTCATCTGGTAAAATATCTAAAGGAAAATCCGGTAAGCGGATATCAGCCTTTTACCGATGAACTTGAGTACGGCCTCGGATCTATCTACCCGATGCCCGGCGGATTAAAGGAAAATGTATACTGGCTGCTTGGTGAGGATGCGCTTGTTCGACAGATGGAAGGCGAGCATCACATGTACGAGTACCTTGAGAGAAACAAGGACAAGATAAAGAGCAGCAAATTCCCTTATCTTTTCATAGATGCCTTAAACTGCACCAACGGATGTCTGTACGGACCCGGCGTTGATGCAAGAAAGACTATGGATGAGGATACTTTTGTAAGCATCCAGAAGATAAAGGCTTCAAGCAAGAACGATTCAAAGAAGAATGCCTGGAGCAGAAAGCTTACTCCCGCAAAGAGACTGGCAGCGCTCAACAAGCAGTTTGAAGGCTTAAATCTCGATGATTTTACAAGAAAGTATACGGATCGCAGCAAGGAATGCGTTTACAAGATACCTTCACAGGCACAGATCGATGCTATCTTTGCCGACATGCAGAAGGATGATAGCGAAAAGCAGCATATCAACTGCGGCTGCTGCGGTTATGATACATGCCGTGACATGGCCATCGCGATCTATAACGGCATAAATCATAAGCATAACTGCGTTCACTATATAAAAGACCGTGCCTACGACGAGAAGGACAGAGCGATCGCTCTTACAGAGGAAGTCAAGCAGGCAAGAGACGAGATGCAGAATAAGAAAGCTGAACTCGCCGAAGAGATCAGAGAAAACTTTGAGAATCTCTCAGAATCGATCGGTCAGATCGAAGATACCAGTGCCGACAATGCAAATCAGACAGGCGGTATCTACAGTGCCATGACCGAAGTCGATGAGTTTGCGGAAACTCTAAAGGGAGTTCTCGCTTCCATAGAGGGATATCTTGGAAAACTTGCTGAGAATAACGCACAGGTAATCGCGATATCGGCTCAGACAAATCTGTTGGCATTAAATGCCAGCATCGAAGCGGCACGAGCCGGTGAAGCAGGCAGAGGATTCGCGATCGTTGCCGAAGAGATCAAGAAGCTTGCCGAGGATTCGAAGTCTACCGCTGATGACAGCAATAAGAACAACGAAGATATTAAAGAGACGATCGAAAAACTCGAAGTTGAGGCTGAAAGGCTTACTCAGATCGTTGAAGGCGTTAACCAGAGGGCAGAGAATCTGGTGGCTTCTTCCGAAGAGACAACAGCTTCGATCGGTACGATGAGAGCTGTTACAAAGAGCGTTGAAGAATCTCTTGCACAGATCTTGGAACACACATAAATTTGTAAACTTAGATAGCCGTCCTTTGTGACGGCTATCCTGGTATATGGGATAGGAGGTTATCTTTATGGCAACAGCAAAGACTACAGCAAAGACTACAGCAAAAACTACAGCGAAAAAGCCCGCAGCAAAAAAGCCTGCGGCCAAGAAACCGGCAACTGGGGCAAAAAAGACAACAAGTGCAAGCCGTATTCAGGTGAGTGCTACCGAAAAGAAACTTGTTGAATTATACAGAAAGGCTGATTCGGATACAAAGAAGGCAGCCCTTGCTCTATTAAAGGGTGAAAAGAGCCAGACCTCAAATATACTGACATCCATTCTTGAAGACAGCGGACTTTTGAACAATCTTTCGGATATCATACCGGGTTTTAAGAAATAAATTCTTTGGGGGAGATAAAGTGGAGATCATAAAAAGAATCTTTGATGAGGCAGCATTGCTGTCTCTAAGATCCAGGGATGACAGTCGCGGAAACATGACTGTTGTATTCGATGAGAGCATATCTGAAATCTTTCATGATTTTTCAGTAAAGGAAAACAGAACATATTCTATGCCGATAAAGGGAACATTCTTTGGTATTCACTATCGAAATAAGTCTGATCCGATGGACAGACTCGTTTCGGTTGTAAAAGGATGCGGCAATGATTACATCATCGATCTAAGAAAGGATTCACCTACATATCTTAAATGGGAATCATTTGAGCTGTCCGATAAGAATGCTCATGCGGTCTATATCCCGTCCGGATTCGGTCATGCATTTTTATCCCTTGAAGCTGATACTGTCTTGATGTATTCGATGAACAGATGCGCAGATAAAGGCTTTACTAAAAAGCTAAACTACAGGGATGAGCATATCGGACTTAAACTGTCTATCCCTGTACATGAGATAGCCGATTATGATAAGGATGCACCGTTTTTAGATGACACAAGGGGAAATGAAGATGGAGTATGATATCATATCTCAGCCTTTCAAGTTAAGAAAGAAAGACGGCACACTGATAAGCGGACGCGTATTCAGACCCGATGATGACAGCAGCAATTTCCCGGCTGTCATATTTTCTCACGGATTCGGTTCCAATTACAGGGAGCTTATGCACCACGGCAGCGGCTTTGCAAATAACGGTATCATATGCATCTTCTTTGATTTTTGCGGAGGCGGACTGGACAGTGAGAGCGATAAAGATATGCAGGATATGACGCTTGAGACAGAGGCAGATGACCTGATACATGTCATTAATCATACGATCCTTATGCCTTATGTGGATACAAAGTCGCTATATCTTATCGGAGAGAGTATGGGCGGACTGGTGTCTGCGATGGTGGCAAGAAGATTGCGCTCAATGATAAAAGGTCTTATTCTATGGTATCCGGCGTTTGTCATTGTCGATGATGCGAAAAAAAGACTAAAGCAGGGTATAACGGAAGTGATGGGAGTAAAGATATCAAAGGAATTTGATCCTGTAGCCCTAAGTCTTGATATTAATGATATCCAGTCGGGGTATCTTAAGCCTGTTCTTATCATACACGGAGATAAGGATAAGATCGTTCCTATCAAATATTCTGAAATGGCAAAGAACACATATCCTGATGCTAAACTCATAACAGTATTAGATGCCGGACACGGCTTTGATGGAGACGACAGCGATATGGCAAGAAATGAGTCGATAGCGTTTATATTGCGTAATGAAGGCTAAAATGCAAAATAAACAGTCTTATTGTGGTGATTTTATCGTTTTTATTTATGCTAATAGATAGTAGAATAGTATCATAAGGAGGAAGAAAATATGATCATTCTGATAGTTTTGGGCTTTTTAGTTGTATGTCTTATTGGCTGGTTCATTTCTACCAGCAACAATATCAACAGGATCAAATTAAAGATCGATGAATCTCTTTCAGGGGTTGAGATCCAGCTAAGACAAAGATACGATGTCTTGATGCAGGGCAAAAAGGTCGCTGAACAGTATGCGCAGCATGAACAGAGAGTCTTTGAGGGATTGAGACATCTGACTCAGGTTCCTTCAAATGCTACTATCGATCAGTTAAACGAAGCATCAAAGACCCAGGAGGAAGCGGTAAGAGGCTTTTTCGCACTCGGTGAAGCTTATCCGGAACTTAAGAGTGCCGAGATATTCAACAACCTCATCAACAAGCTCTCCGATCAGTCTAATCAGTATTCGGCTGCAAGACGCGCAGTAAACGGAAACATCACAAAGCTTAACAACTATACAGTCACATTCCCGTCCTCTATAGTCTGCGGCATGAAGAATGTAACAAAGATGGATTACATCCATGAGGAGAATATCGACCAGATAAAGAACGTAGACCTTAGCATGAACATATGAGGATCTGATATATGGAATTAAGCTCTTTCAGACAAAGAATGCTTTACGGACAGATCGATACGGATAAAAAAGAAGCGGTGCTTAAGGAACTTAAGTACTTTAACTCCATCGCGCCCGCAAGTTTGAGAGAAAGGCTTGGAGGAAAGTTTAACAAGGAAAAGTCGGCTGAGTTTTGCAACAATCACAAGGTCGGTGTCATTATAGGCTTTTTCCTTTTGCTGCCTTTTCTTCTTGTCCTGATGGGAATAGCACTCCAGTTTAGCGTGTTTTTAATACTGATATGGGTCTTCTTTGGACGAAACAGGGGTACACCTGAGTATAAGGCCTATGACTACAGGAATAAGATCGCGCAGCCGGCTATCAAGGCACTGGATGAAAAACTGGATCTTACCTTCCACTTTAACGGAGCGGATATGGTTGATTCCGGTCAGCGTTTTGATGAAGCCCTAGTCGAAGCCCATCTTGTGAGACCGATAAACAAGCGCACATATACATATACGTATTCAAACTGCTCCTATGACTGGCTCAATAAGGAAAACACCGATGCATTTGAGTTCTGCGGATACAAGCTGTACCACGAATACGAGGATTCGGACGGCGACAAGCATGAGGACATATTCTTTGACGGAGTCATATTTAAATTCCGCACAAGCTTTACGATCAACGGCAGCGTAAATATCATGAGCACCTCGACAAAAAAGACGCTGATCGGTGAAAGAGAAAAGAACCGCTTTAAAAAGATAAAGGACAAGGATGTCACGGTCATCGATACGGAGAACAATGAGTTTGCAGAAAACTTCGATACCATAGCGACCTATGATAACGAAGCATACAGATTCCTTACTCCCACCATGATAGAGACTCTTTTAAAGCTAAGAAAGGAATACTATATCTGCATCTGCATGAAGGGAAATGTGATGACGGTAACCATCAACGACAGAGCCTACAAGAATGCAGGCAGATACTGCTTTGATGAAAAGAAGCCGACTTCGCGCTGGCCTGATTCGGATCAACAGCTGGATAAAAAGATCAGCGAATACAGAGAAGCGATCCTTTCTATCTACGAGCTAAAGGATATTTTGGACCCTGAAGGAAAATATATGATATAATGCGTGTGTGATAACGACAGACAACATACGCATCGAAGGCTTTGATGTGATGCCGGTCTGGCATATATCAAAGCTTTCCTGTTTTAGGGAATTTATTAAATAATAGACGTGAGGTATTATGACAGCAGTAAGAAAAACGGGTATCATACTTATAGTGCTGATGCTTCTTATCATGACAATATCAGCCTGTTCTAAAAAGGCTAAAGATGACAGACAGATACTGGATGATTATCTGGCAAATAAGGAGGCCGAGTATACTGACGAGGAAAAGACAAAGATAGTCACAGCTTATAAGAATCTTCTTGAGACTGAAGGCGAGGATTATGTAGATGCATTCATGAGCAGGGATGATCAGAATCTGATAACTCTAATGGGAATGAGCGTCAATGTATACGTATTCAGGGACTTTAAAAACTACGGCTATCTGAATGCCGATGATTCATTCATGGATGTAACAGACTTTGACAGGATAGCAGGATTTGATGTGGATGCGCCGCTTGGTACGGACGGACTTGCCGATATAGCTCATGTGGATATAAATATAGACGGGGTAAGCTATGCGACAGCCGATCTGACAGATGAGATGGCATCTTTCCTTGAACGGTTTAAAAAAGCTAATGAAACAGAAGAGACAAAGACCATATACGGCGTCGATACGGTCGATGTAGATGAAAAGACAAGACTGTATATCACATATATGGATGTTCAGTATGATGACAGTTATAATGTCACGTCATTAAGAGTATCAGGGCATCTTGCGATAAAAGACTGACATCATCTTTTGCTGAAGATGCAGCCGCAGTAGTTTTGCCTGTAAAGATCATAATCATTTGATAACTGGATGGATCGTTTGTATCCATCCTTTTTTTTGAAATCTGACGGCAGAAATGCTACGTTTAGCTCAGCCGAGAGTCTTTGACCTATCTCGTTTAGCTTGTCGCAGTTTTTAAGCGGAGACAAGGTGAGTGTAGTGGTAAAATAATCAAAGCCGCGAGACTTGGCTGCAATTGCAGCTTCTCTTAATCTCATCTCATAGCATATAAAGCATCTGTCGCCGCCTTCGGGGCAATCTTCATATCCCTTTATAGCTTCAAAGAATTCAGCCGGTTCATATCTGGCATCTATTATCGAAATGGTATGAAAATCATTGCCGTTACCAAATCCGTTATTCATATTTAACGTCTCTATGAAGCGCTTTTCTTCATTAAGACGGTGATCGTATTCCAAAGCATCTGTGATATTTGGATTATAGTAGAGTATCGTTACGTTAAAGTGCGGCGTAAGAACTTCAAGACATGCACTTGAACAGGGCGCACAGCAGCTGTGCAGCAGCAGGTTTGGTATGCGGCCGTCAAGAGAAGATATGATGCTTTCCATTTCATTGTTGTAGTTGATCTTGTTCATAGGGCATATTATAGCAAAATTATGACAAAAAGACACGATTATGCTAAAATAATTAGTTGGAAATAAAGGAGAAAAACAATGGCACTGTTCATAGTACTGTGGGTTTTGAGTCCTCTGGTGCTCATCCCGATGCTTATAAT
>CADAPR010000055.1 GCA_902789785.1 uncultured Lachnospiraceae bacterium | reverse complement strand
GGGATGATGGCTCAGATATTTGCTAGAAAATACCCACAGATGGTGACAGGACTTGGTCTGTTTTCTACAGCGGGACTGGATGAAAAGACTTTAAGGATCGAAAAGAGGAAATATCGTTTTGCACCGCTTCTTTTATGGTATATGAAGCATTGCGATTATGAGAAGCTTAAACCTAAAGTTATCGAATCGAGTCTTAAAAACTACGCCAAAAAGGAAACAGAAGAGGACAGGGAATATCTTAAAGAGATGTTTGAATTCATGTTTAAGGATTATACAAACAGTAAGGATATCCATATCACAGGCATGATATCAAAGGTTGTTAATATAAAACCCTGTAAAAAAGAAGACTTTGATTTTATAAAGGATAAGGTGTTGCTTATATTTCCCAAAGAGGACTTCTTTTCAAATGATGAGCAGAAATCGTTACAGGACCTTTTCCCTTATGCAAAAACTGAGTATATAAAGAACGGTCACTTCGGTACAGTACTTGAGTATGAAAAGTACATCGGATTGATGAAGGAATTCATATAGAATATTAGTGAGCGACATATGAGCAGGATCATTTTTGATAATGAGTACGTGATAGTAATACCTACTTTCAAAGAAACAGTCTCGCATAAGCATGATTTTTATCATATATTCTTTCTTAGGGAGAATGAGATATATGTTACCGGAAGCGGCATGAAGCATACCATGCCGAGTCTTGATGAATGCTATGCTTTTTTGATGATAGATCCGACAAGCGATCTAGCCGATCATCTTAAAGAAAAAGTTCTAATTGAGGGATCGCCCGTAAGATTAAAGACAAATACGTTTACCTATTCTGATGATCTAAATGATGAAATGATCAAAAAAAGAGTGATCGACTGGCTTATGATTGAAGGATTTAGTGATAAAAGGCCTAAGCCTGAAGCAGAGGACTACAGGATCATAAAGCTTATAGGTGAGATCAGAGATTATAAACATCTTGAGAAGAATATAGCACAGATAGCTTTGCGTTATAATCTTTCTGAAAGCAGACTGTCACATGCGTTTAAGGAAAATGTCGGGATATCATTAAAAGGATATCTTACGATCGCAAGGCTTAAGTACGCATACAGACTCGTGATGGAAGGAAAGAGCAAGACATATGCCTCCTATGAAGCGGGATTTTCATCTCCTGCGCATTTAGCTTATATATGCAAGAAACAGATGGGGATCTCCATAACCGATGTCCTTAGATGAAATATTGAATGAACAAATTGTTGTAGCGGATTTTTGAAAGCGTCTCCTTTCATTTGGCTGTAGATTAAATACAGAAGATGAAAGGAGATTTTTTATGAAAGATTCAAGGTATCTTAAGAAAACTAAAATGCTAGATTATGATAATCCTTTAATCGCGGATCTTATAAAGAATAAGGGATGGAAGGAGCTTGATCAATTTGAAAGGATTGTTTCTATCTACAACTTTGTAAGAGATGACATTCTGTTTGGATATAACATTGATGATGACATAAGCGCATCAAGGGTATTGAAGGACGGATACGGTCAGTGCAATACTAAGGGAACGCTTTTTATGGCTCTTTTAAGAGCATGTGATATTCCCTGCAGAATTCATGGTTTTACAATCGATAAAAAGCTTCAAAAGGGAGCAATGACAGGATTTGTATATAAGAATGCACCAGCAAATATCTTTCACAGCTGGGTGGAGATCTTATTCGAGGACAGGTGGTACGAGATAGAGGCTTTTATTGTCGATAAGAAGTATTTGGCTAAGCTTCAGAGTATCTACAGCGAATGCAATGGAGCCTTTTGCGGATTTGGTGTGGGAGTAAAGGACTTTAAAAATCCGGTGATCGACTTTAACAGAAATAATACATACATCCAGAGTGAGGGGATAAATCAGGATTTCGGTTTATATGATTCACCGGATGACATGTTAAGAGAACACCATCAGGAACTGACACCTATAAAAAAGCTGGCTTTTCGTTTCTTTGGTAGACATATGATGAACAGAAATGTGAAAAAGATAAGAAACAGAAAGATATGATATAAGATGCAATATCGGTTTTTATGATGTATATTATTCAAAAGGAGAAGAATAATGAATATCATATACAGAAGACTGACAAAAGATGATCTGGATACATTTATAGATATGAGGATCAGACAGCTAAGAGAGGAAGGCGCGACAGAGGATATAGATCTTATACCGCCACTGAGAGATTATTATGACAGACATATGTCTGACGGGACATTTGTTTCCTGGCTGGCTCTTGACAAAGATAAGATAATAGGCACAAGCGGCATGTCATTTGTTGAAAAACCGCCGTATTTTGGCTGTCCTTCGGGAAGGATAGGTCTGTTATCGAGCATGTTTACTGATCCTGGCTACAGGAGAATGGGAATAGCTAAGGAGCTGCTAAACAGAGTAGTTGAGGAAGCAAGAGCATACGGCTGCGGTGCTGTACATATAACTGCCTCCGATATGGGTGTAAAGCTTTATACGGCGTATGGTTTTGTTCATAACAATAATTTCATGCAGTATATGCTATAAGTTTTTTGTAATTGACTAAAGACAAAAAATATGGATAGATGAACATATGAATGAAAGAGAAAAACCAAATGATCTGCTGTTAAAAAAATATGAAGAACTTAAGGATTACCTAAGATCCATGGAAAGCGTTGCAGTTTCTTTTTCCAGCGGAGTTGACTCGACGTTTTTACTGTATGCGGCAAAACAGGCACTGAATGATAGAGTCTTGGCAGTAACCGCCACTTCGTGCTCATTTCCCGTAAGGGAGCTTAATGAGGCAAAAGAATTCTGCAAAGATCAAAATATCCGTCAAGTAATTGTAGTGTCCGAAGAACTTAAGATAGAAGGATTTTCACATAATCCGAAGAACAGATGCTATCTGTGCAAGAAAGAACTCTTTGAAAAGATAAGGGATATTGCAGAAAAAGAAGGATTCAAAGAAGTAGCCGAAGGATCAAATCTTGATGACAACGGTGATTACAGGCCCGGACTTAAAGCAGTGGCGGAATTGAATGTAAAAAGTCCGCTCAGAGAAATAGGCTTTTCAAAAGAAGAGATCAGGATACTGTCAAAGTATCTTTCCCTTCCTACATGGAACAAACAGTCCTTTGCCTGTCTTTCAAGCAGATTTCCCTACGGAGAGGAGATAACCGAAAAGAAGCTTATGATGGTGGATAAGGCAGAGCAGTATCTTCTTGATCTTGGATTTGATCAGCTGCGCGTCAGGATTCACGGCAATATAGCCAGGATAGAGCTTTTGCCCAAAGAGTTTTCAAAGTTTATGGAAGAAAAGACCAGGGATGATGTATATATGCGATTCAAAGAGATAGGCTTTACATATGTAACTCTTGATATAAAGGGATATCGTACGGGCAGCATGAATGAGACTCTTTCAGAAGATGAAAAGAAATGAATTTGATGAGATTATAAGAACTCTTTGGTTTGACCGAAGAGTTCTTTTTAATAGTCAAAAGAAAGAGTGATATGTTAAAATCATTAAAAAGAGAAGGGGGAAAGCATGGATTACAGCACAAAGATATCTGAAAGGATGTGGAACCAGCCGGATAAGGGAGAATTAGAGGCTGAAAGAGAGCTAACTTTCATCGATGATATCGTTCAAAAAGCACATATTCAAAGAGAGCTATTATCGAATATAGACGGAATAGAAACTGTTTTTGACGGCGGGGCCGGTAGCGGTCGCTTTTCCATCCTTTTAGCAAAGCAAGGTCTTAATGTAACGCATTTTGATATATCTCAGCCTATGATTGATAAGGCTAAAGAACTTGCTCAAAAAGAAGGTGTAGAAGATCGCATTACCTTTGTTAAAGGCGCCCTGGAAGATCTTTCTGCATTTAAAGACAGATCCTTTGATCTTGTCATGTCTTTTGATTCACCTATTTCCTATACTTATCCAAATCAGAATAAGACAATAAAAGAGTTAGTAAGGATTGCAGATAAAAGGATAATGATCAGTGTATCCAGCAGACTTGGAGCTTTGCCTTATCTGTCAAATCCGATACAAAAGAATCAGTTCATCCTTGATAAAGACAGCAAGGATGAATGGGTAAGATGGTGTCTTAAGAGCAAAGATCAGATGATCGAGAGCTTTTCACTTAATAAAGAGAGTCTGATAAGGACTTATGAAACCGGCCTTATGTGCGATGTTGAAGAATCAAAGAAAGCATATGACAGGGGAGAAGTGCCATGGAGCATTTCCTATCATTTCATGCCTGACGAGCTTGAAGAGATTTTGTCAGGATATGGAGTCAAGAACATATCAATGGCAGGACCGGGTGCATTTGCAAGGACAATACCGAATGAGATCCTTGTAAAGATAATGAATGATGAAGAACAGAGAAAGGATTTTCTTGACTTTTGCTACATGTATGACAGCAATCCATATGTCTGCGGTATGGGAAAAGACAATCTTTTTGCCAAAGGCGAGATCAAATAGAAAGGGAGACAACAATGATCACAAGAGATGAAGCTTTTGAACTTTTAAAGAAATACAACAAGGATGAGTTTCATATACAGCACGCTCTCACTGTCGAGGCTGTAATGAGATGGTATGCAAAGGAACTTGGATATGAAGATGAAAAGGATTACTGGGGTATAGTTGGACTCTTACATGATATAGACTTTGAACTCTATCCTGATGAACACTGCTTAAAGGCGCCCGAGCTTTTAAGAGAAGGCGGAGTAGATGAAGATATTATTCACGCCGTATGTTCACATGGATACGGGATCACGATCGGAAACGGAGTAACTATCGATGTAGAACCTGTACACGAGATGGAAAAGGTGCTTTTTGCAGCAGATGAGCTTACGGGACTTATCTGGGCGGCAGCATTAATGAGACCTTCAAGATCTACCAAGGATATGGAGCTTAAGTCTTTAAAGAAAAAGTTCAAGAGCAAAGGATTTGCTGCCGGATGTTCAAGAGAAGTTATTGAAAGAGGCGCGACTCAGCTTGGATGGGAGCTTGATAAGCTTCTAGAGATGACTCTTAAGGCAATGGCAGAAAGCGAAGATATGATCAATCAGGAGATGTAATGAAATACGACATTATAAGTTATGAAGTGATCGGAGAAGGAATGCCGGTCCTAATAATACATGGATGGGGTATAAGCAGCTTAACAATGAAAGGAGCCTTTGAACCCGTCTTTACAAGGCTTAGCGGATATAAGAGATACTATATCGATCTGCCGGGAATGGGTGATTCCAAGTGTGGAGATGTAGAAAATTCCGATGACATGCTAAGGCTTTTGCATGAATTTGCAGTTAATGTCATAAAGGACAAGTTCATGATAATCGGCCAGTCATATGGCGGTCTGCTCACAAGAGGCTTTGTTAACAGATATCCACAAATGATAGAAAAGATCATTTTGCTGGTTCCCTGTATGATCCCCGGTGTAAGACAGGGACAGGTTGAACCTCTGACTGTGGTAGAAAAGGATGATGATTTCTTAGCTACATTGACAAGAGAGCAGTATGACAGCTTCACGCAGATGAACGTAGTGCTCACAAAAGAGGTCTGGGATAGATACGAGAAATATCTGATACCTGCTCTTGAAAGTGCAGACTGGGATTTTTTAAACAATGTTTTAGAGGGCAGCTTTTCGTTTGATGTTGATGATCTTAAAGAGCCGTGTCTGATCCCGACACTAATAATAACTGCAAAGCAGGACTGCGAAGTTGGATATAAGGATCAGTTTGATCTTATGAAGATCTATAAAAATTCTACATATTGCGCAGTTGAAAAGGCTGGTCATAATCTTCAGATCGAACAGCCGAAAGTTTTTGAAAATCTGGTAGAAAGCTGGCTTGAAACACACTGACGGGAGATAAAAATGGATCCGAGGGATTATCTTAATATATTGCATATGGCAGAAAGACTAAAAGATACGATAAGACACTGCACGACCAGCAAAAGAAGAGAAGAAAGTGTAGCGGAACACAGCTGGAGAGTATCTCTTATGGCATTTCTTTTAAAGGATGAGTTTCCTGATGTGAATATGGATAAAGTTGTAGATATGTGTCTTATTCATGATCTGGGAGAGTGCTTTACAGGTGATATCCCGGCTTTCGTAAAGACCGATTCAGACAGAGAAGTCGAGGATTCTCTGCTTGATGAGTGGGTTGGGAGCCTGCCAAAAGAAGTATCAAAAAACATGTCATCTCTTTATAAGGAGATGGATGCACAGATAACAAAAGAGGCAAAGATTTACAAGGCACTGGACAAGCTGGAAGCGCTTATACAGCATAATGAATCTCCTATCGATACCTGGTCTGAGAATGAGTATGAGCTTAATAAGACATATGCATTCGATACAGTTGCATTTTCGAAGTGGCTTACAGATCTAAGAAATGAGATATTAAATGACACGATTCAAAAGATAGATAATGAGAAAACAGATATCAGTGATCTTTTGAATAACCTTGACAGGCTTCATTCAACAAAAATGGGGATAGAGAGGATAAAAAAGAATCTTGAGTTGAATGAAGATGTTGTGGATTTCTGCAGACAAAAGATCATGAGTAAGTCTGCTCTAGTCAAAAGAGAAGGAAAGAACTGGTATATACTAAGCGGTGATTGCATGATCACAGTTAACGCAAATAGCTATACAATAATCACGGCGCATAGGAAATAAGATGATCACAGAAAAAATACTTGAAACTGAATCCGGAAATATCCATTACTGGATCACAGATAACATAGAATCAGATAAACAGACACTGTTCTTTTTGCATGGACTTACAGCAGATCATAATCTTTTTAAAGAACAGATCAAATACTTTAAGGAAAAATACAATGTGATAGCCTGGGATGCTCCGGCTCACGGTGCATCAAGACCGTACAGAGATTTTTCTTATGAAAAAGCTGCGAATGCGATAAAGCAGATCCTTTCGGATAATCAGATCAAAGAGGCGGTATTTATCGGACAGTCTTTAGGAGGTTATATCACTCAGTCCGTTATAAAGAGATATCCTGATCTGGTTAGTCGCTTTATATCGATAGACAGTACTCCTTTTGGAGAGAAGTATTATTCAAAGTCCGATAAATGGTGGCTTGACCAGATCGAATGGATGACAAAGCTGTATCCGCAAAAATCACTTAAAAAGGCCATTGCAAAACAGGCCACAAGCACTGAAAGAGCATATCAAAACATGTTAGATATCCTGAAGCCTTATGAAAAAAACGAACTCTGTCATCTGATGGCTGTCGGTTATGCAGGCTTTCTTGAGGATAATTGTGATCTTAATATCACTTGCCCCATCCTGCTCATTATGGGAACAAAAGACAGGCTGGGAAAGGTTATGGCTTATAACAGGCAGTGGTCAGAGACTGTCGGAGTTAATATCACATGGATTGAGAATGCCGGACATAATTCAAATGATGATGAACCGGTAAAGGTAAACGAGGCAATAGAAAGATTCATTGAAGATACATGAGCTAAAGTATTCAAATACGAATACATATCTTATAGAAAACAGTAATGCAAGACTGCTGTTTGACACAGGCTGGGCCGGAAGCTTTTTGGCTTTCTGCAGATGCATGGGTCAGATAGGGATCCCTGTACAGAGTATAGACTATATCATGATCTCGCATTTTCATCCGGATCATATGGGGATAGCATCCGATATAGCTTCTCTTGGAGCAAAGATCGTTGTCTTTGACGTTCAGAAGGACTTCATTCATTTTTCGGATGAGATATTTAAAAAAGAAAACAAATATACGTTTAATCCTATCGATGATGAAAAGATCAGCCTTGTATCTGCTGAAAAAAGCAGAGAATTTTTAAACAAGATCGGAATAGACGGGCAAGTCATCCATACTCCCGGACACAGTGATGACAGTATTTCTCTGTATCTTGATGAAGGCTATCTGTTTGTCGGAGATCTGAATCCTCTTTACGAGCTTGAGCTTTATAAAGGGACACTGATAGAAAAAAGCTGGAACAGACTGCTTTTACTTGGACCGAAAGAGATTTATTACGGCCATGCAAAAAGCGCGATCCTTGATGATATCAAAAAAGAAGATACTGTTAGTGATGACAGGTATTATCTGGTAAAGGAGATAACACATCTGATAGATAAAGGCTTTACTTTAAAGAAGATACAGAAAAAGACAGGAGCCGATACTGCATTTATCGAGGATGTGACAAGAATGTATCTTACTCATCAAAATGTAACGGTACAGGGAATACTCGACAGGATAGAGATAAAGGGAAAATGATATGGCATATGAGATCATAAGAGCTGACAAGCAATGGCAGAGAGCGGGAGCATATTCTGTACGCATCCAGGGCATGAACCGTCAGCATCATATATCATTAAGAGAAGAGTTTGACGAGCACGATAATGATAAAACCAGATATATAGTTATCCTTGATGACGGATATCCTGTAGCGACCTGTCGCTTTTACGAGATAAATGACAAGGAAGTGATACTTGGCAGAGTAGTGGTCTTACCTGAATACAGAGGAAAACAGCTTGGGAGAAAAACAGTAAGGGAAGCTGAAGACTGGATAAGAGAATCAGGATATAGAAGGATCATTATCGACAGCAGGCTTGAAGCGGTAAAGTTCTATGAGAAGCTCGGATATGAGAGGCTTAATGATGAAGTGATAAAAAGCGGGAACTTTGACTGTGTCAGAATGTATAAAGAGGGATAAAAGTGAGTATAAGAACAAATTATGAAAAATGGTATGAGGGAAAGGATTATTACTGGGGACTTGAACCCGGCAGTTTTTTAGAGGAACTCATAAGACTTTGTCCGCCTTCACCTAACAAGAAGGTCCTTGATATAGGATGCGGAGAAGGCAAGGATGCCGTATACATGGCTCAGAAAGGATATAAGGTCACAGCCTTTGACCTGACAGAAAACGGGATAAAAAAGACAAAAGCACTGGCAAAGGAAAGAAACGTTGAGATAAACGCATATGTAGATGATATAAATACATTTGAGATAAAAGAAAAATATGACATAGTCTATTCAACTGGAACGGTGCAGTATCTTTTTGATCAGAATAAGGAATCTTTTTTTGAAAAGATCGATCAGATAACAAATCCGGATGCGATCGTATATATCAATGTATTTGTTGAAAAACCGTTCCTAGAGCTTCCTCCCGACTGGGACAAGGAAGAGAAGATGTGGAGATCGGGCGAGCTGTTCACGTATTTTGGTGACTGGAAGATGGAGCGCATAGATGAGATCATCTTTGAGGATAACAGCGGTAGTGTCCCTCATTTTCACTGCATGGATACCATTGTCTGCAGAAAGGTAGAAAGCAAACATGAGAATTGAGCATATAGCGATGTATGTTAATGATCTTGAGGCGGCAAGAGATTTTTTTATAAAATATCTGAATGCTGCATCAAATGACGGATATCATAATAAGGATACCGGTTTTAGATCTTACTTTGTCTCGTTCGATGACGGAGCAAGGATAGAGATAATGAATA
>CADAPR010000054.1:9550-10062 GCA_902789785.1 uncultured Lachnospiraceae bacterium | reverse complement strand
ATTGCACATCGCTATACCCGTGCCTGCAGCCTTTATCATGGATGCATCATTAAACTGATCACCAGCTGCATACGATAAAGAAATCGGAATATTCAGATAATTGCATAACCATTTAAGCGCATTTCCTTTTCCGGCATCTTTTGATATGACTTCAAGATACATTGGATTAGAAAAAAGAGTATTAAGATGCGGATATAAATCTGATACTTCTTTGCCAAATCTATCAAGTTTTTCATGGTCATCAAGATCGATAGCAAGAAGTTTTACAGGTGGTTTTTTTAGGATTTCCCAAGGAGCATCTGTAATAACAAGCGGATGAGGACATCGGATCATATAATAATCCACTTCCTTGTTTTTATATGGCACCAGAAGCTCTTTGTCAGAATATGTCTGAATGTGAATATGTTCTTGTATTGCCATATTCCAGACATTTTTTACATCTTCAAGTGAGACGGGAGAGTAGTAAAGCACTTTATCTGTATCACATTCATATATCATTGCGCCATTAGCAG